>WGMW01000005.1 GCA_016124845.1 Flavobacteriales bacterium | reverse complement strand
CTTTGACCTGTTCATACTCCTTTATCAGAAAACGGAACTTCTCCAGGTAGTTCCGTTGAAGGGTCATGTCATTGGTGTTTATTCGCATAACAGAAACCTAAAGTTTTGTTACCGAATTAGTTGACTTTTACAGCAATGACGCGCGTAAATCGCGCTACCACCTTTCTATCTTTGCACCCTTGGAACTCAACGGAAGCATTAGAGACGGGCTCAATTTCATGCGGAAGGTCACTTTCCGCAGAGCAGGAAATGCGCTGAAAGTGCTGTTCAGTTTCTACTACACCAAGTGGACGGGAAAGCCCACGCAATGGGGCGTTCCGATCAGTATTTCGTTCGAGCCGACCACCAGTTGCAATCTGCGTTGCCCCGAATGTCCCAGTGGTCTGCGGCAGTTCACTCGGCCAACGGGAATGCTCAGCAACGATTTCTTTCGCAAGACGGTGGAGCAGTTGAAAGATGACCTGTTGTACCTCATTTTCTATTTCCAAGGTGAGCCATACCTCAATCCAGAGTTCTTGGACATGGTAAAGTATGCTTCGGAACGTGGCATTTACACGGCCACAAGCACCAATGCGCATTACCTGAAAGATGAGAATGCCAAGCGAACGGTGGAAAGCGGCCTCGACCGATTGATTGTTTCCATTGACGGCACCACGCAGGAAACATATCAGAATTACCGCGTGGGCGGCAACTTGGAAAAGGTGATCGAGGGCACGAAGAATGTGGTGAAATGGAAGAAGGAACTGGGCTCAAAAACGCCTCATGTCATCTTCCAATTCTTGGTGGTGAAACCGAATGAGCATCAAATTGAAGATGTGAAAAAGCTTGGTGCGGAGGTCGGTGTGGACGAGGTGCGTTTTAAAACCGCACAGGTGTACGATTACGAGAACGACCCGAACAATCTCATTCCAGATAACGAGAAATACAGCCGCTATAAGAAGACGAAAGATGGGCACACCACCATCAAAAATCCGCTCTTAAATCATTGCTGGAAACTCTGGCATTCGTGTGTGCTTACATGGGACGGGTCAGTAGTTCCATGCTGCTTTGATAAGGATGCCACACACCAATTGGGCAGCTTGAAAACCAACACGTTCGATGAGATCTGGCAGGGTGAGCAGTACCAGCAGTTCCGCGCTTCCATCCTGCGCAGCAGAAGCGAGATCGACATCTGCGCCAATTGCACGGAGGGTACAAAGGTTTGGGCGTAGAGACGCGATTTATCGCGTCTATGCACTAAGGTCGCCATCACTAACACATGATGAATCGCGTCTCTACGATCTGTTCAAATGCGCCTGCACCATCCGAATCTGTCCGTAGGAATATTGCCCGTTCAGTTTGCCGTAGATCTCTCCTGAAGCCGCTTCGGAATTATCTTTCAAAACCTGTTCAATGGTCTCACGGTCGTCCTCACCCATGAACGTGTCGATGTCAACTTCTCCCGCCTCTATTCCTTTGGCGATATGTCCTTCAATGGTGCTTGGCACCAGTCCGCGTTTTTCCGCAATTTCCGTAATGCTCAAACCGTCCTTGGCAAGTTCGTAGGTTACTTTATAGGTCGCTCCTTTCTCTGGCGCAGCACCTTTTTCTTTTTTCCCTTTTCTCGTTTTTCCAGACTTCCGTGAGGTGTTCTTCGGATTCTTTTCCGCTTCCTTTTCGGCATCCGTTGCCAACTTCCTGCGCAGCAGATTCCGCTCCGTATCGCGTTCCAGATTCTTCTTTATCTCCTTACCCTGAATGATGGCTTCGGCCACATCGCGCGCCTTGTCCATCTGCTCCCAGTTCTTCATCAGGATCAGGTCAATTTCATCCAGCGCATCGCGGTAGGTTTTTGTCTTGGAAAACTGCTTCACGTCTTCGATGTGCTTTAGCAGAATGCGGAGGTTCTTCTCCACAAAATCGATGTAATACTTGCTACCTTTTGCAATGCGGTCGAGTAGGCGTTTGTGGTCGTTCTCCTGCAAACAGAAACGCAGTTGCTGAACAAACTTCTGCGTGTTGGCCATTTCCGTTTTCATGTTTGAAGAAATGACATCCAACGCTGAGCGCATTTCTGCATCTTCAAACTGCCCGACCGTTTCGTGCTTTTTGAGGATGGCTTCGATGGCGCGGATTACATCCGAAAAATCGAACGTGGCCGAGAGCATGCGGTTGAGGTACTGCGATTGATCCTGTTTCAGCACGACATCCAGCGGCTGCTGACGGTCTTTCGTGTGAGAGAATTCAACCACCTGTTCATCGGTGCTCACCACGCTCGGGTCGATTCTCGTTCTAAAGATCAATCCATCCAAGGAGGTCAATCGCGAAAGCGCCACATAAACCTGCCCAGGCGCAAACGCCTGTCCGACATCGATCACGGCTTTTTGAAACGTCAAACCTTGGCTTTTATGAACCGTGATTGCCCAAGCCAACTTTATCGGGTACTGGCGGAACTCACCGATCACTTCCTCTTCAAGATCTTTCACTGTTTCATTTACGGTGTACCGCTTGTTCTCCCACGTTTCACGCTTCAGTTTGTATGGCTCGGTTTCGCCATCCATCATCACCTCAATATCACCATTGTTAATGGATGAGACCGTGGCCAACTTGCCGTTGTAGTACGCGCCACCTTCCGAATCGTTCTTCACAAACATGATGCGCGCACCTTCTTTCAACTCCAAACTCTCCATTACGGGGAAGATGTTCTCTGGGAAATCGCCCTTCACTTCTGCCTCGAAATAGTGGGTTTCGCCTTTCAGGTTGTCCAACGCTTCGCGATTGATCGCATCGGCCTTGTGGTTATGCGTGGTGATGGTGATCACATCCTTTGGCACATCGCGCTGCTCGCGATAATGCTCGTTCAGTTTCTGAATGTCGGATGCCGTCACCACATTATTTCTGAGGTTATTCAGAACGCTGATGAACGTATCGTCCTGCTGGCGGAAGATTTTGTCGAGTTCCACATACACGAAACCACTTTCCTGCAATGAACGGGCACTGAAAAAGTGTTGACTCTCATAATACTCGCGCATTTTACTCCATTCGTGATCTTTCACAATGGGTGGCAGCTGGTACATGTCGCCTATCATCAGCAATTGCACGCCCCCGAACGGCTCGCTGTAATTCCGTTTCACGAAGCGCATGCGCGCATCAATGGCATCCAACAGGTCTGCACGTAGCATGCTTACTTCGTCAATGATCAATAGGTCGATGTTTCTCAGAACATCCCTTCGTTTGGCATTTAGCGGATGCCTGCGGACGAGTGTTTGTTGCGTGTAGAAATTGGCGCCTCCGGGCAATTCCATCGGCAGATTTCTATCTGGAAGAAATGTTCCGAAAGGCAATAGGAACTGAGAGTGGACGGTAACTCCGTTTGCATTCAAAGCAGCAATGCCGGTTGGGGCAAGAATAACATGACGTTTGTGTGTGGATGCCGCCAGTTGGCGCAGAAAAGTGGTCTTACCTGTTCCTGCCTTACCGGTAAGAAAAACGTGTCTGTTGGTACTGTTGACGAACTGGGCGGCCAATTGGGCCATTTGGGTCACTTCCATCTTTTCGCTCATGATGCACGAAGTTGAGGAAATGGACCATGTTTTCAAAACCTGTTTGAAGTGATGTATCAACGAATCAACGTCACCGTGCCCAGTTTTTCGAACTCGGAATCATCATAAAACCGAGCTTTGATCTTGTAGGCATAAACGCCCGGTGGTGCTTGTTTACCGGCATAATTACCATCCCAACCGTTAAAGAGCACATCCCGCGAGTTGGTTGCCTGATACACTAATGCCCCCCATCGGTTGTATATCCAGAGTTCAGCGGTTACAATTCCCAGCCCGTAACCTTTGAACACCTTGTTCTCATATCTGCCCTCTGGCATGAATGCATTGGGAAAGTATATGACAGGTTGCAACAGTACTTCGATCCTGATTGAGGCTGTATCCGAACAACCGTGCGGATCGGTTGCTGTGAGGTTTATCGTGTAAAACCCTTCCTGCCCATACTGATGCGTTGGGTTGGAAAGTGTGCTCGTCTCGCTGTCACCGAAATCCCAAACGAAGTTGGTTCCGCCTGTTCCCGTGTAGGTGAACTGTGCATCGGTTCGGGTGGTAATGATGTCGGGCTGAATGCTGAAATCGGTAGTTGGTGGAGCGAAAACGCTTACCGTTTGGGTCACCGTGTCATCTTCGCATCCTCCGAGAAAATAGACGGTCACATTATAGTCTCCTGCAGCTGCATAAACATGTGTCGGGTTTTCCAAGGTGGAAGTGGTTCCATCGCCAAAATCCCAATACCAACTTGTGGCATTGGCATTTGATTGACTTTGGAAATCGGACTCTTCGCCCAAACAGACGCCATCTGCCTGAAATTCAGATGTCGGAGGCAGTTGCATCAGGTCAACGGATACCGAATCGGTGCATCCGATACTGTCAGTCACGTTTACTGTGTAGGTGCCTTCCGCAAGACCAGTTTCGATATTGCTCGTGTTGGAGGATGAGGACCATGTATATGTAAAAGGAGAAATTCCATTTGTCACGCTTGCCGTGATCTCACCATCGCTCATTCCGCAGGTCGGTTGTGAGACGGTTGTGGACAATTGCGGGGGCGGTACGCTATCGATCTTCACATTGATGATCTGAACGCATCCGTTCGCATCAGTAATGGTGGTATAATAGTCGCCTTGTATCAGGTTTGTTGCCGTAGCGGTCAACTGTGGTGGCACAGTATTCCAGGAGAACGAATAAGGCGCGGTACCCGAAGTGGCCACGGCCGTAGCCTGTCCAACACCTTGGCCGCAATCAGGAATTCTGTTCTCAATAGTGGCATTGGGCGCAAAATTGTTGGTAAGAATAACGTTGGAGGATGCCGTACAACCGTTCTGGTCGGTTACTGTGATCGTGTAAACGGCAGCAGAAAGGCCGTTGGCAGTTGCGGTAGCTTGAACTGGATTTGTATTCCAAGCGTAAGTAAAACCGCCATTTCCTCCAGATGCATTTACGGTGGCAGAACCGTTGGACATTCCGCAATCTGGATTTACCGATGAAATAGGAATGCTGATGCTCGGTGGTTGAGGAACATTGATGGTCGTTGTCTCTTGGCATCCCGAATTATCGGTAACCGCGACATTTACGTTTCCGCCCGGTAGGTTTGTGGCCGAGTTGCCAGTTTGAATAGGGTTTGTTTGCCATTCTACCGTGTACGGTCCCGAACCGCCAGCAGGCGTTATTTGAGCACTACCATCTGATGCTCCATGACACGAAACTCCTGTGGATGAATAGTTACTCAGGTCTATAGGACTATCGTTCTGTATGTTAACGCCTTTGTATTCCTGACAACCGTTCGAATCAGTGACCCGTACGGTGTACGAGCCTGGTTCCATGCCTGTTGCCACGGCCGTGTTCTGTGTCGGACTTGTGTTCCACCAGTAGGTGTATGGTGGAGTTCCCAACGAACCAACCGCTTCCGCAGAACCATTCGCTTGTCCGCAACTGGAGTGGGTTACGTTGATCACGTTAACATTGGGACCGATCAGATTCACATCAAATGTGAACGTTGTACCGGTTGGGGTTTCGTTGCCGCATTGGTCCAGAAACGTATTGCCATCAGTACCGGAATTGATGGTGATGGTATACGTGCCGGTTGTCATGATCTTGTTTGCAAATCGGACGCGTATTTGGTCAGTGCGCCCCCCGCTGCATCCTACCGGATTTACAGAATTGACCACAACGGCTTCCGGCCCTGTAACCGTTATTTCCGAACCGTTGGAACTGACGCTTGAACAATCAAATCCTTCGGAGAAGAACAGAAAAACCTGAATCGGATTGCATCGGTTTTTCAGGCTTATAGAGTCAGGTAGAGCGGGTTGATCGTCTGCAATGGATGCCGACCCGGAAAAATCAAGCGTATATCCGGTCTGTGAAGCCGTGAAATTGCTCACCAGTAATGCATACTGCTCACCGGATTGAACATTAACAGGGGCATTTTGATTGGACCCGCTACTACCATTGTCATTTCCGTTACCAGATGGTGAGAGCCCGGTAGCCCCTTGGTCTGCAGAATAGTTGCAGCTTACCGGAGTGTTCAATCCTGCCAAGATTCCCGAGCACGAATCGTTCGTCAGGTCGTACAGCGCAAAGTCATAATCGTCATTCGGATTTATCGGGTTGAGCTGAAATTCCAACGTACCGGAAGCAGAAACATTGAAGGTGTACCATACCGAATTGGTCTCGCCATTACCCAGGCAGCTTGTTCCTGGTGCAACCTCCAATACCGATCCAACACCAGAATAACTACTGCTTTGGGAATAACTGTCGGTGCAGACAGTGATGGCATTGAAACAATCCTGCTGCGCAAACGCCAAATTGCCGAACAAGGCAAAAAAGCACATTGGTAGTACGCTGGCGAATGGATATTTCATGGATTCAGGGTGCTTTGAAAACGACCTGAACTGTGGTTGGTTGCTGATTCGGTGCTTGCAAACCACCTAAAACACGTAACGATTTATTTAAAGCATGTTTCGGTTTGCGCATACTGATATTGCGATATTTGGCCATGCGCCAACTGGTATTTTCGCTTCTACTTTGTGTGTCATTCTTCGTTTCAGCGCAGTCGGTCGATGAGAAGATAGCGGCCAAAGAGCAGCGTTTGGAGGAGATCGATCTGGAGAAGAAACAGATCCTGACGGACCTTGAAGAACTCCGTTTAGCGTGGATTCGTGAGCAACTGGACGAACTCGGTTATCCGAAGTCTTCAACTCCTTATGAAATTGTGAAGCATTCTGCGCTTACGCTCGGATATGCAGAACAGTTTGAACAGGCGGCTTGGGTGCAGCACGTGGTCATTCCCGAAGTGGAGTTTGCCAACGTTTCGCGCACCAACGATTTCCGCCCAGATTCTCTGGTCAGCACAGGTTCGTCTGTGGAGCAGGACTATTTTCTGAAAGAGATAATGCCCGATGGCGAAATGAAATACGATGGTTTCGGCAACGATCGCGGTCATTTGGCGCCTTCGGCCGATTTCCGCTGGAGCCAGAAAGCACTCAGCGAAAGCTACTTCTACAGCAACATGAGTCCGCAGAAACCAGAGTTCAACCGCGAGCGTTGGGCTGAGTTGGAATCGTGGGTCAGAACGTACGTTATCGATTTCAATGAGCCTGTTTTTGTGGTCACCGGACCGATTCTGAAAGACGGTCTGCCAAAGCAAGGACAGGATTCGGTTGCCATTCCTGCGCAGTTCTACAAAATTGTGCTTGATCTATCGGGAGATGAAAAGAAAGCCATTGCGTTTCTGATGCCGAACGACCATTGCGCCTATCCCGTTTCGGGTTATGTGACCAGCGTGGACGAGATCGAAAAGCTAACTGGTCTTGATTTTTTCAGCTCATTGGATGATGCGGAGGAAGCCAAATTGGAAGCCATGAACTCGATGGATGGATGGATCCATTCAGAGAACAACGAGTTCGGTGAGGTTTCGCCACTCAAACCACCGTTGCCGAAGGGTTATTTCAATACGCTTCAGGCCAAATACAAAGTGGGCGAGAAGACCAACATTTGCGGAACAGTGGTGGCTACCAAAAAGAGCCGCAAAGAGGCCATTTACCTCAATTTCGACCAGAAATATCCGCGCAACGTGTTCTACGCCACCATCTGGAAAGACAATCAGAACAACTTCAGCTATGATCCCGAAAAGGAATTCCTCGGCAAGCAGATCTGCGTGTTCGGTAAGGTGGAATATTACGGTGATCAGGCGCGCATCAGCGTGAATCGCGAAGAGCAGGTGACGTATTGGGAAGACGTGATCGGGGAAGACGAATGAAGGAATTACAAGCGTTTTTTCTTCGGGTCTTGACGATTGTCAAAGAATGAGAGAACGGTGACCCGCTTTGTGCGTTCATCAACGTGGAAGAAAATGGAATTCAGTTTTTTGACAACCGCGCGTTTCACACTTGGCACGCCAGTTTCTTGGAAAAGCTCGGGGTTGATGCGAATGAGTTGAATCGTACGCTCAATCTCTTTTGAAAGTGAACGGATCTCTTTCTCTGTCCAAAACTCATTAAGGTATTCGTAGGTCTTCTGAAGGTTTTGGTCGGCTCTTTTTGACCAAACTACCTCATAACCACTTTTCATAGGTCTTTCTTGCCTCTGCGTGTGGTATTACATCTCCGTTTTGCAGATCCTCCAAGCCTTCGTCAACGGCCTGTTTCTCGGCTTCACTCAGCTCATAGGTGGTGGCATCACGGAAATCCAAAAGCTTTTTGAGCAAGCGCGCATCTTCGATGGTGGTGAGCCATTGAATCAGTTCGATCTTGGTGTTCTGCACGTTCAAAGCCATAAGTCAAATTTACGTATTTCCACTTGAGATATTGTATTGAACTTGCCATCGGTGTCAAAGACAGGTTTGTTTGGAATCGGTTTACGACAGAACGATAATTTTGAACGGTCACAAACCAACCGACCTGGATATATGCTACCATATCTACGACCAATTGAAGCACTTTTTTCGGCCAACGCCAACGCGGAGAATGCCAAGGCGATGAAGGCTTACATGAAAGACAGGTTCGAATATTACGGCATCAAATCGCCCGAAAGGCGAGAGCTGCAAAAGCAGTTTCTGGCGGAACATGGTCTGCCGCAACCGTTCGATCCAGCGGTTTTCAGCGCACTCTGGAAAGCCGATAGACGCGAATTTCAGATGTTCGGTCTGGATCTGTTGCGAAAACAGGCGAAGAAGGTTCAGGAAAACGATTTATCACTCATCGAGGAACTCATCATCACCAAAAGTTGGTGGGACACGGTAGATGGACTTTCCTCTTGGGTGTGCGGTCCTTACTTCCAGAAATTTCCTGAGAAGATGCGACCTGTGACCGATGCTTGGGCCATTTCTGAGAACTTATGGCTGCGCAGGGCAAGCATCATCTTTCAGCTGGGTTACAAGGAGAAAACAGATGTGAAGGTGCTGACCGACCATATTGAGAAGAATCTCGGCTCCAAGGAGTTCTTCATCAACAAGGCCATAGGTTGGGCGCTTCGGACGTATAGCGGCACAGACCCTGAATTCGTGAGCGATCATGTGGAGAAGAATCGGTTGAAGATGCATCCGCTCAGTATTCGGGAAGCCACAAGAAACCTGCCTTGAACTTTGGAATCAACCTGTGGGTTTTATAACTTGAAGGCATGTCAAAAACACAACTCATACAAGAGATAACGGATCTGACCATGAGGTTGAGAACGACCCATCCTGAGGTGTACAAGCAGTTGGACGAGAATCCGATCACGTTAAAAATGGCAAACGGCCATGGTGCAACGGATGACGAGCTGACGGAATATCTGCAAACGCTGAAAGACCTGCTGGCAGAGCACGGTTCGTAGATTCACTTCTTCTTGGCGGCAGCTGCAATTTCGTAGGCTTTTTCTGCCCAGATTCTCAGTTCATTCCTGTCTTCGGCAATTTCTGCGGGAACTTCCCAGTATGGCATAGCGTGCTTCATTTTGGCGTGTGTCAGCGGTTTGGAACCACGGTTTTCATAGTCGTTCCGGGTTTCATCTCCCACACGCAGCATGAACTCGTTTTTGGATGTGATGAGTCCGAACATGATCCCATTGCGGTAAATGCCCACACCTCCGAACATTTTCCGTGTTGTCACTTCTCCGAACTCGGAAAGTTGGTCAACTGCATACTGAATGGTTCGTTCTGATACGGCCACGATTCTGAATCAATTGTTTCCAAGAAATGTGAGGGTGAAAACCGCGGTCACGTAGATCCAAAAAATGGAGAATACGATATGCACAAACGTTTCAAAGCTTTTTCCTTTCCAAACTTTGGGAGAATAACCGAAAAACTGAAACACGAGGCGCACACCCCAAAAAATGCTGAGACCGAGAGATACTGTTCTACCCAATTTGGTGCCTGTCAATTCGTAGCTTGATGTAATGCAGAGAATGCCCATCAAAAGAACCACAAAAGCTATGAAGAAGGAATGCACATACATGAGTTGGCGGTTAATGAGGCTGAGGGGAGCCAACTCTTCTTTCCAGTTGAAATACTTTGGGAAAACCACATGAACAAGTGCCAGCACAACGAACAGCCAGCCGATGATCTTAAGCTGTAACTCCATTTTTTGTTAATATAAAAACGGTAACGAAAGGTGTTAAACTCTTTTCAGATCGGAGCGAAAATCGGGCTTCTGCAAATGTCCTCAACCATGTTTTTCGAGAATGAAAATGAAGAAAACCGAGTGTGTAAGCCAAGAAATTCATGACGTTTCTAACATGTTCCACCACAATGACCTGTCCAGTTGAGCACATTATTCTGTTCAACTCTTGGAAAAATTGCACACGCTCAATGTCATTTCGAATTTCATGGGCAGACATGAAAACCATCGCAAAGTCGGCAGCCTCATCATCCATTGGAATTTCCGCGGTCGAGATGGATTGTGTACCAGAAAATGGATCGGTAACCTTTCGAGCTCTTTTAATGGAAATTTCGGTGTGCTTTACGGGGTCGTAGAAATCGAATACAAGCAGCCGTGCATCAGGAAACCGCTGTTGGAGGAGCTCGCTGGTTTCATCAAATCCAGCATGGATGTTAACGATCGTTTTCGGGGTTTCCTCAAAACCATCCAACCAGTTCAGCGAATAAAGTTCTGACGCATCGTAAACGTAAAACGTAACCAGCAATGAAATTAATGTAGTCAATGAAATTAATGTAGTGGCCGAAATCAATATGGCGAGAACAGTTGCCAAGGATGAAAAACGGCCCAATTGATCAGCTACAGCAAGAAGCAAAATGACCATGCCAAACGAAAGCACGAAAAAGTGCCAGTTGAATCGTACAACCGTCCAAACACCTTGAAATGGTCTTCTCATCCGTTCCATTTCTCCTTTCGCCCCTTTTTCCAAGAATAGGGAATCTCGGTAATGATGAAGGCATTTGCCAATTGCTTTCCGTTCAGCCCCAATCCATCAATGTAACCGAACCGTTGGTTCACCACTTCTATCGGTTTCGGCTTCCAATTTTGCCGAACCCCTTCAATGATCAGGACTTCCTTTTTCCTTTCATCATACGTAAACGTGAACGGAAGCGGGCCAGCAAAACGTCTGGCCTCTTTCCAGTCTTTGAAAGGTGAGTCAGATGGTAGTTCAACATCTTCTTTCGAAATACTTACTTCAAGATGGAACCTTGATTTTTCTGAATGGATTTTCAGGAGATCATCTGCATTCTCAAGTTCTATGTCGGTGGTTGTGTAATTGTAATGTGTGAACAGGTTGCCGAAGAATTCCATTTTCTTCTGGTCTGTTTCTGACCTGATGATGTAAAGGCCGCGTAGATTTTTACCTGCCTGTGTGGTATACCGAACGAAGATTCGGTAGCCGATAAGAAAGAAATCGTTCCCGAAGAATTTAGGGAAACCTTTCGGTCGGAGGTTTCTGGTCTGGACCATCGCAACCGCTACAAACGCCCATTTATCTTCGAATGTGTCCAGTTCCAAGCATTCGGGAATGTGAGGTTGCAGTTGATCCTTTGGAAAAGCAAACGTGAGAACGATGGAGCTATCGAAGTAGGCATCAACTGCAAACGGATGGTCTTTCAGAAAATCAAGCATACCTTTTTGGGTTCAGTTTGAATTCACGGAAGTAAACGAATAGCACAAACATGAATGCGAACAGCGCATTGAATCTGCCCCAAAGCAACAGGTCGGGTACGAGCATGAATTCAAGGATATTCATCGTTAGAACGATTGCGATCTGTGCAATTGCATTCAGTTTCGGAGCAATGTTGCTCAAAACCCAAATGCCCATCAGAATCTCCGAAATCCCGATAGCAACCGTGATCGGATGCGCATATTCCATCCCAAGAATCCGCCCCACGATCATCTCATGCCGTGGTACAAGTCCCAAAACTTTGCAGAGGAGTCCGTTCGCAAACCAAACCAATGCAATGAGTACTCCCGTGAGCCTGTAAAACCGATGATCGTTCAAAGACATCCGTCCGAAAGTTAGTGAACGATGCTTTGTGAATTCCCAATCGTAAAAGTTAATGCAACAATAGACCCCGCTTCTGCAAACGCAACAGGTATCTTTGCGGCCTCAATCCCCAAGTATGTTCAGAACAACCCTTTTCTCGTTTTTCCTTTTCTCGTTTTTCTTCGCGAACGCGCAATACAAAGACCCGAAAGGTTACAAGCCCAGCGATGTGAACCAGGAAGTGCCGATCAAATATGATTGGGAACGGAACGCCACATTCAAGAAATACAAGCGCGAGAGTTATTACCTGGTGATGCGCGACAGCGTGAAGATTGCCATCGATGTTTACATCCCGAAGGCGAAAAAGGGGCATCACGGTAAGTTTCCCACCATCTTGCACCAATGGCGCTACTGGCGCGATTTTGATCTGAAATGGCCGTACAGTTGGTTGAGCAAACCACCGAACGGTCCGCTGGGAAAGTTTTTCAAGCAGATCATAGCAAACGGCTATGTGTTGGTGAGTGTCGATTCGCGCGGTTCGGGAGCTTCCACAGGTTCGCGGGCGTATCCGTGGACGCAGGAAGAGCGTGATGACATGACCGAGATCATCGACCACATCATTGCACAACCTTGGAGCGATGGCAAAGTGGGCGTGGCGGGCGTTTCGTACAGCGGAACCACCTCTGAGTTTGCCGCCATTCAGCAGCACCCTGCCGTAAAGGCCGTGGTGAACATGTATTCGCTTTTCGATGTCTATCCAGACAATGCTTTTCCCGGTGGGATCCACAACATCGGTTTTACGGAAGTTTGGGGCGAGGCCAACGAAGCGTTGGACCGAAACGAACTACCGCCAAAAGCAGGGAAGGCCAAGAAGTTTGTAAAAGGCGTTTCGGTTCCCAAGAAATACTTTGATGGAAGAAGTGCCAAAGGGGTTGTTGAGCAGGCGCAGGAAGACCACAAGAACAATGCAAATGTGAACGATGGCGCGTTGACCATCACCTATCGTGACGATAAGGCGAAGAGCAAGGCCGCGGTTTCCTCAGAAGTGTTCAGTCCGCACAATTACTGGAAGAAGGAAGATGCAAGCGGAGCGGCCATTTACAGTTGGAGCGGTTGGTTCGATGGTTCGTACAATAACGCGGCAACGAAACGCTACATGACGCTCACCAATCCAGAGAATAAACTCATCCTCGGCCCGTGGGAACATGGCGGCAAATTCAACTGTGGCCACACCAATCCGGGGCATTCCGGTTTCGATCACTTGGGTGAAATTCTGAAATTCTTCGACCATCACCTGAAAGGTTGGGACACGGGTCTGAAGAAGGACAAACCAGTAAATTACTTCACGATGGTGGAGGAAAAGTGGAAGTCGGCCGATACGTGGCCACCAAAGAACACGGAATATCGTTCGGTTTATTTGGATAAAGGAAATACGCTGACGTGGCGAAATGACTTTTCGGACCATGAGGCCAAGAAGGCAGAGTTGAAACTCTGGGGCGACTCGCTCAACCACCTGAAAAGTACAGGGCTGAACGAGATCTTAGAGAAACTGGAAGGTGAAGGAACGGTTTCTGAAGAAGATGAAAAACGGCTCGCTGCGTATCGCGAAGTGGAGAGAAAGTATGACCAAGCGTTGCAGAAACTCAACGAAGAGGCTCCGAAGGTGAAAGCGTGGCGACAGACGGAAGGTGGAGCGGATCAATACCAGGTTGATTCGACCACCACAATGGGACGGTTTGTGAAATTCCGTTCGGTATCCGGACAGTTGCACACTCCGCACACTTATCCGAATAGAACCGAAGCTGATACGCTGCTTTTGGTTTACGATTCAGAACCACTGGAAGCAGACATGGAAGTAACCGGCCATGCGTTGGTTGACATTTTTGTGAGTTCAAATACAAACGATGCGCAGGTTTTCGTTTACCTCGAAGACGTGGATGAGAATGGACACGTGGAATACGTTACCGAAGGCGAACTGCGCGCGCTGCATCGTAAGGTCAGCCCAGAGAAAGCACCATACAAACAGGTGGGGCCGTATCATTCCTTCCTACGGGAAGACGGCCAACCGCTGAAACCAGGCGAAGTGGCAGAAATGAAATTCAGCATGCTGCCGATCTCGTATCTGTTCAAAAAAGGTCATCGTGTAAGAATTGCCATCGCTGGTGCTGATGCCGACCAGTTCCGCAACATGACCAACGATGAGCCACAGTACACGTTCTACCGCTCGTTCAAGTATCCGAGCAGGGTGGAGTTGCCTGTGGTTAGGTAGATTGATTATTGTAAAGTTCACGTCATACAATTAACTGTAATTATGAGAAGCACATTTTTAATCGCCTTGGTAGCTGTAATCACATTGCCAGTATCTGGCCAAGTGGCTTATCAAAAAGAACTCGAAAACGCCACTGTTCAAATGGGTGAGATAATAGATCACAAATTCGGTGAAGGTTTAACTCAATTCGTTGGTGAATGGGAAGGGGGTGTAGTTACGCTGATTTCCCATAAAGGAACTGACCTGTTTCAGCGGTACGATAAAGATTTAAAGCTCGTCAAGTCCAATAGTATCGAACATTCTTCTTTGCTTGATGGAAAATCCACTATTTCAAACCACGGTTTTCTGGTCGGTAAGTCTAAGAGTATGGTGAAAAGGCTTGTCGGAGCGACTAGTAAAAAGACCAAATCAAACACGCTGTATGTTGTGGATTTCGATATGGAGACATTACAGATGTCCAATTGGGTTGAAGTGTCAAAAGTGGAAGGAAAGTACTTTGACGATTTTCATAACTCTTGGGTTGGTTTCAAGTATTCGCTAGATTCTTCACACGTACTGGTTTCACATTTACTGCCAGAGGAAGAAAGAGTAGACGTGCAGTTCAGCGTTGTGGTTCTATCTGGAGACGACCTTTCTGTAAAGTGGCAGCAGAGCTTTGATCTTCATCAAAAAGGAGGGGCAATTCCATTGCTACAAGGGCGATCATTTGGAGAACAGTGGGTCGGCAAGCCTGATGCTACACATCTCAACTACGAATACATTACCACAGAAATGTGCATAGACAACTCAGGGGTGGTTTATACTTGGGCCCATTTCGATTTGGGTAGAGGGGTTGAAGTTGAGGAAAGGTTTCCAGTGAAAACACTGGTGATAAACCAAGATGGTATTACGATGTCTATAGTGAATCTTCAAAACGGCCATTACCTGCCTCGCAACGATTTTGGACTTGTTCAAAGACCAGAGGGCTGTCTTCTCATTGGAGGTTTACTCACCAAGGTAGAAGAAGAAAACTTGACCGCTGCGTCGATAGTAAATAAGTCAAATGAGCACGAGCTGACTGAGGCGGACGTTTCTCTTTTTCGAGGAAAAGTCACACATCGTGCCGATGGTTCTATGATTGTCCGAGTTTCGGACAGGGGAATGGTCTATTTGGGACGGGATTTGAAGAGAAGATGGAACATAGACCTTGGCTACCACCCTGGAATGTATTATGTCAATATGTACGTTTCAGGTGATAAATGCTACGCGGTATATCAAGATTTCGAGAAAAATGCAGGAGATATTTGGATCAATAGGGCGCCAGAAACATACGAGCCAGAAAGAGGAGATGTGGAGGTTGGTATGCTCGCTTCTTGGAGCATCTCAGATATTGAAGAAGGACAGCGAGAGGTAATGTATCCCTTACGTAAACTGGAGGGTTACGCTCCAAACTGGGTAAATTATATGACGCAGTTCGGGAGCAACTACTATCGTTATGTTAGAGAAGGGAACAAAAAAGGTCGGATTATTAAAGTGAAGTTCAAATAATTAACAACTACTAAGCTGCGACCCGCGAAGAAAGCTTTTCTGGACTATTTGCTCTCCGCTCGCAAACCCTCTCAAACGTCTCGCTGTACTTCTCGTGGTTGGTCCCCAGCAGGCCACTCTGCAAATTGAAGGTAGTAGTTGCGTATAGTTACTTAAAAGCCAAATGCTTTGCAATTAATTATATCGATGAATTGGTTACCTCAAGTTCGTCAGCGATCATAGGCGAGTCAGCTATGGCAGATCGTACTTCATTGATTGTCTCGGAAGCCTTTTTCAGCTCAAATTCCATATTTCCTATTTGAAAAGGTCGTTAATGGATCGTGGCAAATCGCTGGCTTTCAGCAACTGTTCAAATTCGCTGAGTCGACCCAGTACCAATACAATTTTCAGCAGCGATTCCAACGAGATCTTCCCTGAGGACTCGAACCTTTTGAGGCTGCCAAGCGACACTCCCGATTGGTCTGCCAGTTGTTGCTGGGTCAGGTTTTTCTGTGTACGGATCTTCCTACAGCGAGAAGCGAGGTCTTTCGCAACCTGAGAAGTTGAGCTGAACATGTAGCTAAAATATTAGCTAAATGTAGTCGAAAAAAGATTATTTGGCTAATATTTTAGCTGCTCGGTCATCTGTGCTTACAGAAACAATTCAATCAGCAAAAGAGATTTAAGCAATAGCTCTTTCTTCATTAAGAGCTTTGCCCGCACGCCTTTCACAGACTTCCTCAAACATCTCATCATACTTCTTGTGGTTGGTGCCCATTAGGCGGTCCCACACATTGAAGTAGAGGCTGTAGTTGCAGCTGAAATACTTGTGATGCATGTTATGATGCGTGCTGGTGTTGTGCCAAAACGTCCATTTGCTTTTGGTGAACCCTTTCGGCAACAGTTCAAATCCCAGATGGCCGAGCATGTTCAAGGTGAACTGATAGAGCGCCCACGTAAGAATGGCAATGGGATGCAAAGGCACCAGACAGACCATGATGGGAACATAGGCTATTTGAATGAACGCTTCGGTCGGGTGGAATGAAAATGCCGCCCACGGTGTCGGGTCGGTGCTTTTGTGATGCACCAGATGCACGTATTTGAAGATGGGTTTCCAATGCATCAATCGGTGCGTCCAATAGAACCAAGTATCATGCAGCACGATCAATAACACGATTGAAAAACCGAAATAGATACCACCGAACGCATCCATGTCCATGTAGATCTTGGTGAAATCGTGTTTCTTCAGATAAAGAAGAAAAACACTTACCATGGCGAAAACGGCCACCGAAGAAATGGAATACAGCACTTCTCTGCGCACATCCTTCAGCTTTGGGTATCGCTGCTGAATTTTCATTCTGAACGTTCGGTTCTTGAAAAGCAGGTAGAAGAGAACGTACGGCACACCAGCGAACAGGACGTATCGCATCATATCGCGCGAGAAGTTGTTGATGAACTTATCGATGTAGGCCTGCCATTCCATGCTTCAAAATTACAGGATCACCACTTCACTGCCACTTTTCCCATCGATTTTCGGTTTTCCACAAATTCGTGGGCCTCGGCCAATTGGTCGGCTTTGAATTCGGCACTGACCACAGGTTTTATCTCGCCAACCTTCCACAGGTCAACGACCGCCTTCATTGCGCGTGAAAGTGCTTCCGGCCGCTCGTCTGCCACATAAAGCATGTTCACCCCGATCATTCCTTTGGAGCCGAGCAAAAGCTGTATCGGACTGTATAACCCGAAGTTGGTGGCAAGTTTCAGAAGATTGATGGCTGCCAATCCTCCCGCAACCGACTCTGCGGTCCCATAACCGATAATTCTGCCTCCTTTTCCAAGTGCCTTGAACCCGTCTGAAAAGCTCTTGCCTCCCAACGAATCGAACACTACATCCAATCCGCGCTTACCGAGTTTCTCTTTTACCACCTTCGCAAAATCCTGCTTGCGGTAATTGATGGGAACATGCACGCCCTGCTCTTGAATGTACTTCAGTTTTTCTTCGGAGCCTGCGGTTCCGTAAATGGTGCAGCCTTTTCGTTTCAGCAATTGAACCAAAGCAGTTCCAACACCTCCAGCTGCGGCCTGAACCAACACATGATCTTCGGGAAAAACAGAAACACGTTCCTCTGCGCAATGGTAGGCTGTGCAATACTGAACGGCCAACGCCAATGCTTCGCCCAGAGGCATTTCTTCGGGTATCGGCTGAACAGCTCTTTCATCGGCCAACACATGTGTTGAATAACTTCCGAAACGTGTGAAGGCCAGAACACGTGTTCCTGCTTTAATGCGTTCATTTCCGATGGTACAATCATCCATGGTTCTTCCAACTGCCTCATAACCGACCACACAAGGCGTTGGTGGTGCATCTTGGTAGAGTCCTTTCCGCGCCATGATGTCTGCGAAGTTGATGCCGAAGCCCTCAACCTCTACGCGGATAAATCCAGTTTGCGGTTGAGGTATTTCCTCTTCGCGAAGCTGAAAGGCTGTTCTGGCCGAGCCGTGTTTGGTGATGTAATACGAGCGTTTCTTTTCCATGGGATGATGGTTTATTGGATGGTATCGGGTTGTAAGGTGGCAATAACTTCTGGCACAAGCAGTTTGGCAAATTGCCGATTGGCTTCGCCATTGAAATGCGACATGTCCACGAAATCTTCTTTTTTCCAAGGGTGATCGAGGACAGAAGACGCGAAGGCGGCTTCCGAACTGTCGGCAACGTCTTTCAGCGTTTGATTGTATGCGGCCATCATATCGTCAATCTGGTCGTTCGGAACGTATGGGATCCACCAACTATAGTTGCCTGTTTTCAGCACATCTTCCAACATGATCTGTGGCACAAACAGCACGTTGAGCTTTTGAACAGCGCAAAGCGCGGTAATGTTTTTCAGATTCCGTTTGTAGATAGCCTGTGCATGCTTGTCCACGCCATTGTGCTTCTGTATGCCGATGGTCAGTTCTTGCCCTGGACAGAATTCCAACACACCCATATTTTGAAAACCGATAAGCAGAAGCCGTATCGAAGCCAACATGGGTGCATTCTGAAGATGGCAAAGTCCCATTGAATTGAACATCGTTGGCGCGTGAAAATCGCTGTAGTCGGCTTTCAGATCGTGGACGTTCATATTTCGCAGATCGTTAAGGCCTACGTGATAAATGACAAGGTCGGCATCGAAATCAGAAAGCAGCAATGCCGTTTGGATGAGATTTTCGGCACTCGAGTAGCCTGGAACTCCCATATTGATGACCTCAAAGTCTGAACCCAACTGTTGCTGCAGTAGGTAAGGCCAGGTTTCCTCATTGTTCACACCGACTCCGTAGGTCGTGGAACCGCCCAATGTGACAATTCGGGTCTTGCCCGCAGGTTTCTTCAGGTCGAATTCCGCTCCGCGAAAACCGTGGCTGTTGTGCGCATAAAGCAGGCTGTCTCGCTGTAGGCGTGCGTTTGCAATTGGCGACCCCACCAAGTACGGGTGTTTCTCAAACAGATGTCGGTTCAGGTTGGTGTTGTCCAGATGGCTCCAATATCCCCACTTCCATTTGTAAACTATTGCGCTGGCGGCCTCGATTGTCATCAGCGTGATCAGGAACATCAGCGCGTATTGCGCCAATCGTTTCAATGCCCGTGAAAGTTTGGGAAGCTCCAAAATGGCCAGGAGCAGAAAAAGGATGCTTCCGCTCCAATAATAAAGGTGCAGAGCAGCGGTTTCTGTAGTTGCATCTAACCCGAAAACTGGCCGAACAAGTGGACAGAAGAAAACTGCCAGCGCAAAAAAGATGACAGCCATGAAAGGGAATCGTCTTTTACGTTGCGATGTCATGCCTCTTCGAAAATTGGTGCGGCTGATTTCAAGGACATAAAGCTAACGCATCTGCATCATTCTTTTCTTTGTGGCCATGCGCCTGCCGACCATCATTGTGCTTTTGCTGCTCTGCGTTCATTCAGGCTTTGCCCAGACCATTTCGGGGTTTGTGCGAGACAGTTTGACCAACGAACCGTTGGTGTTTGCGCATGTGGTTCTGAATGATGGCCCGCGCGGCACAACCACCGACCTCAACGGGTTTTTCAAGGTGGAAACGAATGGAAAGGTGACGCATGTTCGCATCAAATACATCGGGTATGAAATGCGGAACTTTCCAGTCGGGCATACTTCCGATACGCTGGTTTTCAAACTTCCGCGAAGCAATACGCAACTACAGGAAGTGACCGTTTATCCAGGTGAAAATCCTGCTGATCGGATCATTCGCCACGTAGTGGAAAACCGAAAGAAGAACGACCCCGGCAACCTTCCTTATTTCACCTACACGGCTTACGAGAAGACCATTTTCACGTTGGATGAGGACACGGCCGTGACCAATAAACGTAGCGCGGAAGACACCATGGTTGTGGCCATTCGCAAGCTGATGGACCGCCAGCACATCATGATGTCGGAGAACGTGTACGAGCGGAAATTTCGCAACGGCAAATACACCGATAACGTGGAGGCCACGCGGTTTTCGGGCATGAAGAATCCGCAGTTTGCCATGCTCATCAGCCAGATGCAATCGTTCAGTTTTTACAAGGATTATTTCTCGCTGGGCGAACAGGCGTATCTCGGACCGATCAGTCCGAACAGTTGGAACCGCTATTTCTTCAATATCGAAGACACGCTGATGGAGGCGCAGGACACGGTCATCATTCTGAGTTACCAACCAAAAAAGGGAAAGAAGTTCGATGCGCTGCGCGGAATGCTGCATGTGAACATGAGCGATTTTGCATTGATGAACGCCACCGCTACCGTGGTGGATGCGCAGGGCGTGGAGGTCAAGGTGCAACACAAATACGAGAAACTGAATGGCGAAACGTGGTTCCCCACGCAGTTGAATACCGACCTGAAAATGCTGGGACTTAACCTCGGTGGGTTTCACATCAAAGGTGTGAGTACCACTTTCAACAAGGACATTGACCTGACCGATAAGGTGCGTGCGGTTGACATAAGCAGCAACACGTTGGAGCTGCAAGCGATGGCGCACAAGAAGGATTCGGCCTTCTGGAATGCGGAACGCGAAACGCCTTTATCGGACAAGGAATTGCGCACCTATCATGTCATCGATAGCATCGGCAAGGAGATGAAACTCGACAGGCGCATCCGTTTGCTGATCGCGGCAGCAACAGGCCGTTTTCCAATTGGACCGGTTGAATTGGATCTCGATAAGATCATCGATTACAACGAGTATGAGGGATTCCGCTTGGGCGTGGGACTGCACACGGCTCCCAATCTGATAAAATGGGCCAATTTCGGGGCGTATGTGGCTTATGGTTTTCGAGACAAGGAAGCGAAATATGGAGGCGATGCGGTTTTTACACTTCACCAGAATCTCGGTCTTCAGCTTCGCGGAGCATATTACCATGATGTGCGCGAGATCGGTGCGCAGGAATTTCTGGTGGATGACGCGAAGGCGTTGAACCAGATGTACCGCGACCTTGTGGTGGAGCGCATGGATCTGATGAACGGTTGGAATGCTGGCGTGCGCATCAATCCGTTGCGCGGTTGGCATTTCGAGGCGCAGTTCCGCCATCAGGATGCACAGAGCAGGCACAATTACCGTTATGTTCCGGAGAATTCCACGGACAGCATTAACAAGTATCAGTTTGCGGAGGTGCGGGTCGGCTTCCGATTTGCGCCATTTGAGAAGAAGATGCGCTTGGGCGGAAGAGAAATTGTGCAGGATAGAGGCGCAGTCGTTCTTTGGGTTTCGGCCACCAAAGGGCTGAAAGGAATTCTGTCGTCCGATTACGATTACTGGAAAGCCGACCTCAAATTGCAAGGCAAATTCCGCATCCGAAAAGTCGGGATGGAGCATTGGCAACTCAGTGCAGGCTGGATCTCACAGGCGGTTCCATACTTGAAAATGTACACGCCTCAGTTCAACTTTCAGGATTTCTCGGTTTTCTCGCCCAACTCATTTCAGACCATGCGATCCAACGAGTTCCTGAACCAGTACCAAGTGGCATTGCATCAACGACACAATTTCGGGTCTGTCAAAACGGGCATCAACTGGATCCGTCCCGAATTCCATTGGGTCAACTCGTTCGGTATCGGTTGGCTCACAAAGCCACAGCTTCACACCGGACTCAAAATTCAGGACATGCACAAAGGTTTTTTTGAGACGGGAATCATGATCGAAGACCTGATAAAAGTGAACTTTCTCGGAATTGGTGGTGGCGTGTTTTACCGCTACGGAGCGTATTCATTTTCGAATCAATTTGACAATCTTGCGTTCAAACTCAGCATGAAGATCGGCTTCTGATGGCGAAGACATCGAAGATGGTAGGAAGAAAGGTGAGGTCACCAGAGAACGGTGGACGCAGGTTGGTGATCACAGACATTCACGGCTGCGCCATCACGTTCAAAAAACTGCTCGAAAAGGTCAAACTCACAAAAGACGACCAGTTGTTTCTGCTGGGCGATTTCATCAATCGCGGCCCGCGAAGTAAAGAGGTGATCGATCATGTGCTGCAATTGCAGGAAGACGGCTACAACGTTTTCCCGTTGATGGGAAACCATGAGGAAACCGTGTTGCATATTCTGCGCGAGCGGCCTGAACAATTGAAGTTGCTGCTCAGGTCGCGAAACTCGTTGGATCTTCTGAACAAGAACAAACGGATCCGAAAGCGCGTGTTCCGCTTTATCCGTTCGCTACCTTACTATTACGAATTGGATGATTTCTATCTGGTGCACGCAGGTTTCAATCTCAATATTGACAAACCGTTGACCGATACGCATGCTATGGCATGGATGCGCAACTTCAATTTGGCGAAGAAATTCAATAAGAGACGCGTCTTTTTCGGACACACACCCACCAAGTTTTCTAAGATAAAGGAAGCAGTTGCTGCGGGTGCAAAATCCATCTGTTTGGACAATGGCTGTTCGCACGCCTACCTCGGCAAGGAATATGGTCGGTTATTATGCTATGACCTTGATAGCGGGCAGCTTTTCAAACAAAGGAATATTGATTAGGCCTTACTGAAACGTGAATCCGACCGACAATAGAAAGCGGTGATATTTTTCTTGGAGTACCGCATTGACGAGCGTATTCCCATTTTCGTCCTGAATGGTCTGCTCAATGCGATTTCCGGCATTGACGAACTGGTAGCCGAGCGATGTGTTCAGCAGGGCGTGCCCGCCTAATTTGAAGGAAAGCCCGAGAGAAGGCTCCAGGAAAAAGCCATCCCATTTGTACCAATCGGGATCCAGCGCTTGGCTGGCTTCTTTGAAGGAGGCGAATTGGTAACCGCCCTTGAAATCGGCAAATGGCCGTATGCGACCGCGTGCAAAGTTGAGGCGCGATTGCCCGAAAACGGAAACCTGCTGTCCTTGCGGATTGTTGCCTTCCTGAGCCTGAAATGTGTACGCGGCTCCTGCTCCCATGTAAAATATTTCACCGATGAGGATTCCAAATGAACTGGCCAACCGCGGAGCAGGGATCTTGTAGCCGGCCACATTGGTTTCGGAAGTTCCACCATCAAACGAAGTGACCCTTGACGTTTTACCGATCTGAAAACCGGCCGTTATTTCCGTGATGTTATTGAAGCGCACGAGTTTAAACCCGCTTTTATCCTTCTTATCCTGAGCAAAGACAGCATTACTGACGAACGCTATCATTATGAGTATGACAAGTGATTTTTTCATTCTCGGATGTTTTTGGCAAAACCGCCAGATAGAACGATTTCCGGGTTTCGATATTATAAAGTTACGGAAAGCCAAAAACGGACAATGGGGACCAGAAGTCCCCATTGCGTTGTTCACAAGTGCCCGAGGTGGGAGTCGAACCCACACGCCTTGCGGCACACGCACCTGAAACGTGCGCGTCTACCAATTCCGCCACCAGGGCCTGCGGTGCAAAGGTAATGTTGTGGTTGATCCGATTTACAGCAAATAATAATCAGCGTATTACTTGGATAAAACCCTTTTTCGTGCCAGTTTCTCCAGAAACATCCAAGTAGTTTCCGACAAAATAATAGGTGCCTTCAGAAACACTGAGCCGCGTGTCCTGTGTGGTCCCGTCCCAAGCACCGTCAAGTGTTCTCCATTCGTAGATCAGTTTTCCGAACCGAGTGAATATTTGAACGTGTAATTGCGTAAGCCCATTCGCATCCAGTTTAAATACATCGTTGAATCCATCTCCGTTAGGTGTAATGATGTTGGTGGTGACCACGTTACAAATAACGGTTTCAACAACCGTTGTGTCCGAGTCGGAACACCCGAACTCGTTGGTAACAGTTACCCAGTAAACACCGGAATCTGAAACTGAAATGATCTCAGTCGTTTCATTGGTTGACCACAGTATTTGGTCGTAAGACTGGTTCAGTATCAGTTCTATCTCATCATTGAAACAAATGATCGTGTCGGGAATCAACTCTACATCGGGAACAGGAGCAATGGAGATGTCAATGGAAGTAGTGTCAGAAAAACACCCGTCCTGCCCGACCTGAAGTGAATAGACTCCTTGCTCGTTGGGCTGGATCGGATCGAATACCAATACACTTGTGTCTGAACTGAATCCGTTGGTTCCGGTCCAATGGAAGGTGAGACCTATCGTGTCGGATGCGTACAGAAGAACGGTGTCTTCAGGACAACCATTACCTGACATGATCAGATTTGGATTGTCGGGAATCGGAAGGATGTCTATTTCCAAGAGGTCTGATTGAACCATGCAGCCCGCAATATTGAGCGTGGCGTAAACACCTCCGTAAAGGCTTCCTTCCGAAACACTGTCTATCTGTAACTGCCCGTTGGTGGCGATTCCCAAGGTGTCTGACAATTCATCGAAAAAGACAACTGTTCCGATACCAGAAGGAGAAACGCTCAATTGAAGCTGGTCTCCTTCGCAAAGTGGAGTTACACCTGAGATATCCAGCGATTCAGGGGTCTGGGTCACGATGATCTGCCAGTTCATCGGAGGAGACAGGCATCCGAACGAACTTTCAAGTAGAAAGACGAATTCTGTGTCTGCGGATAGGATTTCTGATACGAAAGGAATGGCGATCGAATCCTGGATCAGTCCGTTGTCCAGCAAAAGTGTACCACTTGATATAAGATCCAGGATGGCAGTTTCTCCTTCGCAGATCGTGTCAGTAGGCAAGACCAGTGCGGAAGGTGGGGTTTCAAATTGTATCTGAAGGGTATCGGTACTTAAAACGCAGCCGTTGGTGTCGGTTACGGATGCCCATAATGCTTCATCGTCAACGATCAGAATGGAATCTAAGTTAGATTGAGAGGGGAGCCACGTAAGTTGGGAGAAAGAACCTGAAACATTCAGCCAAACCGAATCTCCGAGGCAGTTCAGAGAGTCGCCAGTCAAAAACAGAATGGAAAAATCGGAAGGAGCTACCATCTGAACAGTTTCGCTTACAGACTGTACTCCGCAAACGGGATGCTGTGCAAAAAGAGTGTAAGATCCAGAATCCGGTGCCATCAGACTTAGCATCGTTCCATTTACCAATGTTGAATCGGGCAGTCGCCAATAATAGCTGATGCTTTGGGTGGAGTCTGTACTCAGATTCAACGAATCCCCCGGGCAAAGTGTGGTAGACCCCGAAATTAGAGGTGGTTCCACCCCTTCGAACAAGTTGACGGAGGCGGTATCGAGTACGCTGAAGCACTCTCCGTTAAAATGGGCACCAAAGAACATGAGGTCAGCAGCAACAGAATCTGAAGAGATGGAAGGAAGGATACCGAGTGAATCCATCTGTTCGGTAAACCAGTAGGTAGGCTGCGCATTCGTCAGTGTATAGGAGGTGGCGCTCCCATTGAGGCATACGGTGGTGTCTGACAAGACCGGTGGGTCTGGGGCAGGAAGAACATCAACAAAAAGTGTATCTGAGTGTCCGATACATCCATCAAAGTTTTCTGCTGTAAGGAAATACATTCCAGATTGAGTGACCTCAATTTCCACGTCCTGCGATCCGTTATTCCACTCATACGAATAGTAACCCTGTGGAGCTTGAACCTCCAGCACTTCGCTGGCGCAGATGGTGTCATAACCCGCAATGTTCAGATCCACTTCCGGTGATACATCGATGACCGTAATTCCAAGTGTGTCTGTGATTCCGCAAAAGGTTGCCGTCACTTCGTAGTACCCGGCCTGATGGATCTCCTGTTCAAAGAGGCTGTCCACCAATGGCGAAGGCCAGTCTAAAATGGAACCCTCATTCGCAAATACGGTAAGCGTTACGGTCCCTCCCTCGCAAATGGTCTGCTGTGGTTCGGCTGACAAATACGGGGTATTGAACCCGCGAACCTCCACCTCATTCGATATGAGGAAGCATCCTCCGGGATTCACCATCTCGCAGAAATAAAAACCCGGAGTGGTGGCCCAGATGATCTGCGTGGAACCGACCACGGCATTGTTCGGACCGATCCATTGATAATTGCTTCCCGCAGGCGCGATCATCTGAACAGAATCTCCGGGACAAATGACACCGTTTGAAGGAATCATGGTGATGTCCGGAGCCTCGAGATTGCGAATAAGAAATGTATCCGACTTGCTGCACGTGCTTCCGGATGGCGTGAGCACAGATGCTGTCCATTGATAAGTTCCTGCGCTATTCGCAAGCACGGAACTCAACGTATCCGGGCTGATTATTCCAGGTCCTGCCCAATGATAGAAATCTCCCCCGCTGACCTCAATTTGAACCGTGTCTCCAGGACACATTCTGTGATTACCGGATTCCTGCGTACTGAAATGGGTTACATCGAGATAGAACTCATGATGAAGGATGTATGTGGAAGTGTCCGTATTGCAATGGTCCATAAGTTCCACATCAAGAATAACCCAGGTTGATTGTGTTGCAATGAAAGAGTTGCCCATCATCCAAGTATCAAGGTCACCGGGTTCATTCTCATACCAATCAAAATGCGTGAGGGATGAAGGAATGTTGGGAAAACTGATGCTCCAATCGGAGGAGAAATATGGCATGGAAAGCCCTACTGTTTGATAATGTGAGCTGTCGATGACCAAGTACTGAATCAGGTCTCCCTGACAAACGGTCAATGTGTCCGTTTGAGACAGACCGAGTGCACTTGTTCCGATGAGAATGTATGGATCAAGCGTGTCTTCATTGGCCCAATCATCAATGTGAACCAGAACATCGGTCGTGCTTTCACATCCCGCTGGCGATAGTTGATGAGCCGTGTAAAGACCCGATGTGGTAACGGTTGTATCTAAGAACGGATGTTGTATCTGACTTGATGACCAAGACCAACCATAGAGATTATTGACCGTGTCAATGCCACTCATTGTCAACTGAACGGTGTCTGGGAAGCAGACGAAGATCCTCTCTGGTGAGGCAGTCGTTGTGTTCACGATCACATCATCAGATATGAGTGGTGGGTCTGGTGTATCATCTACAATGACCACTACCGTGTCGGAGGACGAGTAACAGTTGTCATCCCGACTTACCTGAAGCCAATAGGCTCCGGTGCCAAGTCCCTCGATGGACGTCTCGGTGCTACCGGTGGACCATAAGAGGTCGTAGATAGGACCAATGAATCCATTTGTTCCCGAAACCGACTCATACTGGAGGTCGACAACTTCGCAGCTTTGAATCGTATCTGGGCAGCTGCCGTTAATGCATGGTGTAAGGAAGTCTCGGACACAGTTGTTGCCACTCCTGCTGAAATAGTCATAAGGCTCACGGCTAAGATCGACAGGTTTCGCGATGAGAATATCCTGATGACCAGTGCTTTCTATCGTAGCAAATGAGCCATAATCAGAGTCTGAACAATAGTTCATTGATGGTGGGTTGGGCAAGAAGAGCAATTGGTCCGTTGTCCAACCGGTCGGCAGAAAATTGCCTCCATCCGGAGCGTGGAAGTATTTTGAGAATGCACCTACAACTATCGGTTGTGACCCTTGAAGGACCATGTCCCAGGCCACATCGTCTCCAGGTCCACCGAACTGTCGCTCCCAATTCCGAGTTCCTGTTGCGGAATATTGTGTCACAAATACATCCCTACGATCGGCCGAGTAGAACACGCCATCGCCATACTGTTGGGAATACTCGTCCATGCGACACTTGAAATAGCCGGCCATGTAGGCATTCCCATTTGCATCCACATCTACAGCGCGCGAACTGACCTGTGTTTCGGATCCGTCATTCTCAAGCCACAGCACATCACCTTCGGTGTTCATTTTGGTTAGAAAGACCTTGCTCAGATATTGGGAGGTGGTAGTGGTAAGCGGTGTGGTGAAAATGGCAAGTTGACCGGTAAAATCTCCGGTTATGTACATCAACGAATCCTGATAGAAAACGATATCGTACGGAATGCACATGCTTGCGCTCATCTTACGCATCCAGAGCTCATCACCATCCGAATCGAACATCATGACAAAACCAGTATTGTACACTTGATTGGGATATGTGTTGGCCAACGTTAGTGTGTCTGAGAACTGCCCGATGAGCGCAATTTGGTTGCTTCCATTTACGGCCAGACCAGTTCCACGGTCATCATGGTCGGCTTGCCCATGTTTTGACCAAAGGACATTGCCATCAGTATCGTATTTCACCACGAAAATGTCGTATGATGGTTGGTTGTCTTCCGGGTCAATGACGGAACTGTACGTATCAGGACCTACGGTAATGGTTCCCTTGAAATTTCCGGTTATGATGGCATTTCCGGCCTGATCAACCGCCAGATCGTAAACGAAATCGTGGTCAACACCGCCAAATGTTCTTATCCAAATAAGGTTTCCGGTCGGGTCGAGCTTGGCAAGGAATACGTCTTGGGAACTGTTGTTCGAAACAAGTGTGGTTCCATCCACGGTCATTGTTCCTGAGAAGTAGCCGGACACGAAGATGTTGCCATTGGCATCGCGATCATTCGCGTAAGCTGCGTCACTTCCAGTTCCACCGAACTGTTTAACCCAACTAATATTCCCTTGCGAATTTGTTTGCGCAATAAACGCATCAATTTCTCCTACGGAATTTAAAATGGTACCATCGAAATCCACATTGTACGAGAAAAATCCGGAAACAAGGTAGTTTCCCTGATCATCCAATGTGATGTCCAGTGCTTCATCATTTCCAGCACCTCCAACCCCTTTCAACCAGTTCTGGCCAAGGGAATTAAAGAATAAAAACGACAGTAGAATGGTTAGTATTGGAGGTTTCATTTCCGCAGGTTTTATTCGAAATAAAGAGATCTATCAACATGATGCAAACAAAAGATCAGGACATTCTTACGTTTCTAACAGTCTAATATTGCTTGCGGTGTGGGTCATTTTGAAGGAATCGTTAAAAATGGGTTACCACATTTTGTTGATTGGGAGGGGCTAAATGGAAGGCCTACATTTGCCGAAAATTCAGCACCTACAACATGAAAAAACTTGTACTCATTCTTGCTTCAGCGATGTTTGCCGTTGGAGCCAATGCCCAAACACAGGATTGTTCCGACCTTTTCATTTCAGAATACGTGGTCGGTTCCTATAACAACCGAGCCCTTGAAATTTACAATCCTACCGATGCTGCCATCGACCTGAGTGGCTACAAAGTGGGCCGTTTCCGTGATGGCGCTGGAACACCGATGTTGCTTGGTCTTGCCGGGATGATTCAACCGTACAGCACTTACGTAGTGGTAGTTGATAAAAGAGACCCGAACGGAACAGGTTTCGAAGCACCGGTTGATATGGCATTGCAGGCTGTGGCCGATACGTTTGTGAATCCGGTCTACGTGCAGTCTGATTCTCCATTCTACTTTAACGGTGATGATGCGGTTCCGTTGACTAAAGCCGATGGAACAACCCTTGTCGACTTGATTGGAAAGATCGGTGAAGATCCAGGAACGGCTTGGAGTGATACTTCTGGTACTTGGTGGACAACCAATCATACATTGATCAGAAAACATACGGTATTGCATGGTGTGACCACGAACCCGTTAGAGTTCATGGTACAGACAGAATGGGATAGCCTTCCAGAAGACACATTCACGGAATTGGGATGGCACACGTGCGATTGCCAGACAATGGGCGTGAGCGAGGTCGATCAGAACAAATTCAATGTATATCCGAATCCATCGGCAGATAAGGACCTTATGGTATCTGCTGCGCAGGAATTGAACATGATTCAGGTGTACAACATTCTCGGACAGGAATCTCACCGTGTTTCCTTCAACGGAAAGAATACCACTACGCACAAACTCAAACTTCAGCACCTTTCAACAGGCGTTTACATCGTTCGTGTATCGCTTCGTAATGGAGCTGTGCTTTCGCGCAAGGTGATGCTCGGAAAATAGGCCGTTCCAGTACATGAGGAAGTTTCTTGGAGTCTTTTTATCGGCTTTCTTGGTCGTGGTTTCGACCTACGCTCAGAAGACGCGCATTTACGGTGTGGTGAAAGATGCGAATTCGGCCGAACCACTCATCTCTGCAAATGTGGTGTATGGAGAGGGGAAAGGCGTTGTCACGGATTTTGACGGGAACTATTCCTTTGATGTCCCGAATGGAGAATACACCATTCAGGTCACCTACATCGGTTACGAGAGCTTTTCGAAAACCGTAAAGGCAAATGGTGGTCAGTTGGAACTGAACTTCTCACTTTCAACCATGACGTTGAACGAGGTGAAAGTGGTGGCCGACATTGCCTTGGATAGGGAAACACCTGTTGCATTCACGAATATCGATCCGATCAAGATCAAGGAGGAAGTTTCCTCTCAACCGCTTCCTATGCTGCTCAACAGCACCCCAGGCGTTTACGCTACGCAGCAAGGTGGTGGAGCGGGTGATGCACGTGTGACCATTCGCGGTTTCTCGCAGCGCAACATTTCGGTGCAGATAGATGGTGTGCCGATGAATGATATGGAAAGCGGTTGGGTATATTGGAGCAACTGGTTCGGGTTGGATGGTGTGACACAGCGTATTCAGGTACAACGTGGTTTGGGCGCCAGTAAACTGGCCATTCCTTCTGTTGGGGGAAGTATGAATATTCTTACTACCGGAATCACGTCTAAGCGTTCCACCGAAATTTCCGCAACGGTTGGGAATAATGGTCTGATCCGAACGAATGTGAGCTTCAATTCGGGTCGTTTGGAGAAAGGCTGGGGTGTGACCGCTGCCTTTGCTTATGATCATCAGAACGGTTGGGTGCAAGGAACCTATGCAAGCCGCTACTTCTATTTTCTGAAGATTCAGAAACAGATCGGGAACCACACCTTTAGCATTTCGGGAATGGGCGCGCCACAAACGCGCGGTCAGCGCAGTTATATGCAGCCTGTATTTCTCTACGATAGAGCTTATGCCGAGAAGATCGGTGTGGATCTGAACAGTGCCTCGGTCACCTCTTATCCGCTTTTTGGCAACTATGGGTTGCGTTACAATCAGCAATGGGGAAATCTGATTCGCAATCGATACGACCCAAATGCGCAATCTCAATTGCAGAGCGTGGCGGAGAATTTTTACCACAAACCGATTTTCAGCCTGAAGCATTTCTGGGCTAAGGACAAATGGGCCGTTTCCAACATTCTTTATGGTTCTTTCGGAAAAGGAGGTGGAACTCAACTGCGCGGAAATGGCGGACTGTTCGATCCTTACGGTCAGTATGACCTCTCAGGACTTTATCAGGAGAATATTACAGGAACCGTTTTTGTACCACCTTATGATACAACGGAGGTCAACGATACCAGTCAGTACAAATCGCGGAATTACATTCTGGCGAACATGAATAACCATTATTGGTATGGTCTGCTTTCCACCGTTGACCACAAGTTCAATGATTCGTGGGATCTGGCGGCCGGTGTCGATTTCCGCTCATTCTGGGTAGAGCATTACAGCACGCCTTACGACCTTTTGGGTGGCGATTACGCGGTGATCAATTCCACTACGCAGCAGAACAGCCTTTTCGACCCGAATGATAACGTGAAGCGGGTGGGAGACGTGGCCGGATATCGTGCCAACACCAATGTTTACACGGCCGGTGTTTTTGCGCAGGTGGAATATTCGAAGAAGAAGTTTTCCGGGTTTGTTAGCGTTTCGGGTGGCAACAACTGGTATCGCAGATCGGACCAGTACCGTAAACGCGACCTTGTGCTGAGCGACACCACCATGCGCCAGGTGCTTGGCATTAACGACACCATCGTTTACAACGGAAAAACCTACACGGCCAATAGCAAAGAGGCGCGCACCGCTACCACCGATTGGGTTCAATTTCAGGGCGGAACGGCCAAGTTGGGACTCAACTATAACATCACCGACCACATGAACATCTTTGCTAACGGTGGGGTGTTCTTCCGTCCTCCGTATATCGCGGATGTGTATGCAGGAACCTCCTTCAACTTGGTGCGGGGAATCAAAACCATGGTCACTTGGGGTGTTGAGTTGGGTTATTCCATCAAATACCCGCGTTGGGCGGCCAACATCAATCTCTACAGAACAACTTGGGAAAACCGTCCTGTGAGTACAAGTGTTTCCATTGGAGGAACACAGACAACCATCAACGTACCGAATATTGGCTCCGTGCACCAAGGAATTGAGGTGGACGCGGTTTATAAAACGCCTTGGTTCTTCGATGTGGAAGGGCTTGTTTCGTACGGAGATTGGCGGTGGAAAGGCAAGGCGTTGGCTTATTTCTATCAGCAAGGCTCGAACAATCCTGTCGATTCCATTGATGTAGATGCAGATGGTGTACATATCGGTGATGCGGCTCAGTTTCAAGTGGCAGGAAGCATCAAGATCAAGCCTGTAAAAGATGCCTACATCAAAGGTCAGATCACTTATTTCGGAAACTATTATTCTAATTTCAATCCGTTGGACCTTCAAGGCGATAACCGAGGCCGGGATTCATGGAAAGTGCCAGCCTATTACTTGTTCGATGTGCATGCAGGCTGGACCATCAAACTCAAAAAAATGGATGTTTTCATCCGCGCCAGCGTGCTGAATGTCCTCAATACGATCTATATATCCGATGCGCAGAACAATGCGGTTTCCGGTTCTCAGAATTTCGATGCCACCTCGGCACAGGTTTTCATGGGGCAGGGAAGACGCTGGACGGCTACGGTCGGGGTCAAATTTTAAAAACATGAACATGAAGAATATTTTAACCACCGCTGCCGGACTTCTATTGGTCGGTACAGTTTTCGGTCAGGCTGTGTTGCCCACCGGATGGAACTTTGATGACCCTACACCCACAGGTTGGGTGGAAAGCTTGGACAACAATCCGGGTCTCACACGGTACGTGAACGGACAATCGGGCGCAGCCTGCAAATTGGATGGCGACCATGAGTATGTGCTGGTGAATTTCAGTGATGTGTGCGGAAGCGTTTCATACTACATCAAAGGACAAGGAACGGCCACCAATGACGTGTTCTCCATTCAGGAATCGGTGGATGGGAACACGTGGACAGACCTTCGTGTACTGAACCAGTCTGATATTGATGCTACGGTGAATGCTTACGTGCAGTTTACGGATATGCCGAACGCAGCAAGCCGTTTCATCCGTTGGTATTTCACCAATAAGCAGACAGGCAGAAACATTGCATTGGATGAGATCGATCTGGAGCCGCAAGTGGCCACAGCCGCGCAAGAGATCGCCATCAATGTTGCGGGAACTCCTGTTGTGAACAACTCGACCTACATAATTGGAAATGTGGCCACTACTACATTTACAATTGAGAATGTGAATTTGGCTGGAGGTGACACACTTCATGTTTCAGACATTCAGGTTTCGGGTCCGAATGCTTCGGAATTCACGGTTTCCGGGGTTTCTGCTCCATTTGGGATAGGCGCACAGGCTTCGCAGAACGTTGACATCAATTTCAGTACAGCTCAGATGGGTTCGCGTTTCGCAACACTTACCATCACCAACGATGACGCGAACGGAGATGAGACCTCTTACATGATCGATCTCTACGGGATCGGGGGAGATTATGCAACTGAGCCAACTGCTCAGCCGACCAACTTTTCATTTACCAACGTTACTTCGTACAAGTACGATGTATCGTTTGATGACGCTACTTCTGTTCCTGAGAAATACATCGTACTGCGCAACATTGGAAGCGCGGTCCCCGATGTTCCCGTTGATGGCCAAACGTATGTGAAAGGCGATTACATCAACGGTTCGCAGGTGGTTTATGTGGGCGATGCAGGTTCTTTCAGACCAAAATATGTGGTGGCAGGAACCGACTATCATTTTGCTGCTTTCTCCGTCAATGGCCCTTCTGGTTACGAGAACTATCTGACCGCTTCCCCGTTGATCGGAAACATCACTTCCAGCGGCTCCATGGTCGGCAATTATTACGATGGCATTGATGCGAATGCGACCACTTTCCTCACGGATCTTCAGACCAAACTCGGACAGAATTACAACCAGATCTACTACAGCAATTACGCGCCTGTAATGCTGGAAAAATTCGCTTCACGCGATACAACAGGCGGACAGACGGTGATCACGGGCGTTTACTCAGGTTACCAATATCTGTACACGGGTCCGTTCTTCTTCGATGTCTTGAGCCGCGAGCACTCTTGGTGCCACAGTTGGATGCCAACCTATCCTGACGACCAGGGAATGGAATACTCCGATCTGCACAATCTTTTCCCGGTACATCAGAACAGCGCCAACGCGGTGCGTAGCAATTACCCGCTGGGTGTGGTTGTCAACGAGGTCAGTTCATTCATGGGTGCCAAATATGGTGATGATGCGAACGGCAATCGGGTTTATGAGCCGCGCGATCAGCACAAAGGAGATGCCGCTCGCGCCATTTTCTACATGGCAGCCAAGTGGAATGGCACAGGTGGAACGTGGGAATTCCCGAATCCGATCGATTTCCTCATTTCGTATGGGCAGGATCAGGATGTGCTGAAGCAATGGCATTGGCAAGATCCACCGGATGCGTGGGAAATTGCCCGCAACGACTTCGTTGAAAGTGAGCAGGGCGATAGAAACCCGTTTGTTGATAGCGTGAACTGGGTGTGCTACATCGATTTTGAGAACTTCACGTACATCGGAGAGCAGACCACACCTTGCACGGTTACACCAGAGGGAATTGCGGAAGCGCTTGAAGGCGATTTCTCCATTTCACCGAACCCGACCAACGGCATTGCAGCGCTGAATCTTAATCTGAAAGAAGCGCAACAACTCTCCATTGATGTGATGGACATTACAGGAAGAACGGTCGCTACGAGAACACGAAATTTTAACGTGGGCGTTTCACGCGAAATGTTCGATCTGACCAGCTTGGATGCAGGTGTTTACCACGTGATTTTGCGCGTAGCAAATGGAAGAACTGCGTTGAAAGTTGTATTGCAGTAGTTCGAGCTTGATGCATCAAGCCCGAACGTAAGTTTATTTAAGGATTGAGAAAGCCGCTGCCCAAGATTGAGCAGCGGTTTTTTCAATCTATGAAGTCTTTAACGGCATGCACAAACCCTTTCGGGTCTTCTGCGTGTACCCAATGTCCCGTGTTCAGATGTTTGAATATCGTGTTCGGAAAAAGGGATAGGATCTCTGGTTTATCGGCTTCCTGCACATACTTCGAATGTGTTCCATATAGAAAAAGCGTTTCCACTTCCGAGCCCTTCAGAATGGGCAGCCCCATTTCTTCAATGTCGTTGGCCAGCACATCCAAATTGAATCGCCAAGCGTAATGTGCAGAACCATCATCCGTTTTTTTTCGGTAGATGTTCTTCAGTAGAAATTGGATCACGCTTTCATGCTCGTTCAAGAGGTTTTTCAGTTCTTCTTCGGCCTCGCTCCGCGATGAAATGTTTTCAACGTCAAGTGCCTGCATGGCGCGGATAATAAGGTCGTGATGCACGGGATACTGTTTCACGCCCATGTCAACCACCACCAGTTTTTCAAGCAGATCGGCATGGTCGGCAGCAAACGTCATGGCTGTTTTTCCGCCCATGGAATGCCCGAGCAGGACGGCATCCTTCAATCCGTGCTGCTGGAAGAACTCGAACAGGTCGTCTGCCATTTCCTCGTATGTGTGCGTGTCAGTATGAGGCGATTGTCCGTGGTTCCGTTGATCCACCAGGTAAACATGATGCCTGTCGGCAAACGCTTTGGCCAACGAGAACCAATTATCCAACGAACCAAAAAGCCCGTGCAGGATCACCAGCGGTTTCCCTTCTCCGTAATCCTTAAAATTCAATTGCATGGCTTGTGGTTGTAGATGCGAGTATTTATTTGGAGAATTGACCCCCTCGGCCTTCGGCCACTCCCCCTTTCCTGGGGGAGAGTTGGTGCGCGTTCCCAACCTCAGTTTGGCGAGGCGGTTCCCCTTCTGGAAAGGAGAGGTTAGGGGAGGTTACGCTCAAGCAGTTCTTATACATTTTCACCGTGTTGCTCAGCCCGTAGTAGATGGCATCGGAAATGAGCGCATGTCCTATCGAAACTTCCAACAGGTTCGGAATGTTCGCTGCAAAGTATGCGAGGTTTTCCAAGCTCAGGTCGTGTCCTGCATTGATACCGAGGCCGACCTCGTTGGCAACTTGGGCAGCTTCTACAAATGGAGCAATGGCTGACTTTGGGTCAGAAGGATAGCCAACAGCATAACTTTCTGTGTAGAGTTCAATTCTGTCGGTTCCAGTTTCTTTCGCTGCGCGGATCATTTGGGCATCTGTCTCAATGAAAATGGAAGAACGGATTCCAGCATCTGTCAGCTGCGCGATGATGTCTTGCAAGAACGATCGGTTTTTAATGGTGTCCCAACCCGCGTTGGAGGTCAGAGCGCCTGGCGGATCGGGAACAAGCGTTACCTGTGTCGGTTTCACATCAAGCACCAATTGCATAAACTTCCCGTTCGGGTAACCCTCAATATTGAACTCTGTGTGGACGACAGGTTTCAGGTCGTACACGTCCTGATAGCGGATGTGCCGCTCGTCTGGTCGCGGATGGACCGTAATGCCATCAGCACCGAACCGTTGCGCTTTGATGGCGGCTTCCACCACACTCGGATTGGTGCCGCCTCGGCTGTTGCGCAAGGTGGCGATCTTGTTGATATTCACGCTCAGTTTGGTGCCCTTCATCGAAAGAAATTGCATTTATTGCCACCAAAAGTAGAGTTAGGCCAACAAATTGATGTTGACCAAATGCCGCAAAGGATAACAAAACCGTAATACTTTGCGTTTACTTTGCAAGCGAACTCAAGCAAATGTTAGCACGAGAACTCATATCGAAGATCGTCCCACCACTCAGACCCAATGATGAGGTGGCGCGTGCCTTGGCATGGATGGATGAGTTCAAGGTTTCGCATTTACCAGTTGTCGATGGACATCAGTTTCTCGGACTTATCAGCGAAGACAACATTCTCGATGGTGAGAAGGAAGATACCGTTATTGCTTCCAAGGATGCGTTCAACCGTGCGTACGTGCTCGAATCGGAACACATCTACTACGTGATACGGAAATTGGCTGCCACCGATCTTTCGGTTGTGGCCGTGCTCGATGCCAACGAGCAATATCTGGGCTGCATCACCCTTGCCGATGTGGTCACCAAGTTCGATGAGTTGGCCGTGATCAACCAGCCTGGCGGCATCATTGTTCTCAACCTCAACAAGAACGATTATTCGTTGGCGCAGGTGGCGCATGTGGTCGAATCGAACAATGCCAAGATCCTCAGCAGCTACGTTTTCGAGCGTCCTGAAACAGGAAAATTGGAGCTTACGCTGAAGGTGAACCGTGAGGAAGTAAGCGCCATTGTGCAAAGCCTTACGCGACATGATTACGATGTGATTGCCTATTTCCAAGAAAGTACGCATCTTGAAGACCTTAAAGGCCGCTATGACGAATTGATGCGGTACATCAATATCTAAGTGGCGCATACGTACTTCCGTTTACTTTTTTTACCCGCTTTATTGTTTCATCTGGCCACGGTGGCGCAGGAACGCGTAACCATTGGTTCGGTGGCGTTTGAGGGCAATAAGATCACAAAGGAGCGCATTCTGCTTCGCGAAATGACCTTCAAGGAAGGAGAGACCATTCCGAGAGACAGCGTTGCCTACCATTTGCACCGATCGCGCAGCAATGTTTGGAATCTGGAGCTCTTCAACTTTGTGGACATTGACACCTGTTGGTTCGGTAGGGATCGGATGGATGTGGTGGTGCGTGTAACCGAACGCTGGTATGTTTGGCCCGTTCCGTTCGTTGAGTTTGCCGATAGGAATTTCCGTGCTTGGTGGGAGAACAAACGATGGGACCGTCTCGACTTCGGAACCCATATTTTCTGGCACAACTTTCTGGGACTGAATCAGGATCTCGTGTTCCAGCTGCGTTTCGGGTTCAATAACCGCTATCAGCTTCGCTATGAGATTCCGTACCTCGACAAGGCGCAGAAGTGGGGCATCGAGTTCAAGGCGGGTTACGAGCAGAACCATCAGGTGGCCTACATGGCAGAGGGTAACAAACGTCTGTTCTACAAGGATAACAGTCGCCACATCCGCAAAGAGGTATATGCATCCATTACGCCACGTTGGCGCCCCAATCTCTATAACGTCCACAAGTTGGAGATCATGTACACCAACTCGTGGGTGGCCGACACGGTGGCCAAATTGCAGCCACAATATTTTGGGGCGGGAGAACACTTGAGCAGGTTCTTTTCCATTGAGTACAACGTGAAACGGAACATGACAGATTTCAGCGTTTACCCGCTCAAAGGCTATCGGTTCGAATTCACCTTACGGAAAGACGGGTTCCATATTCTCGATAGCCCAATTGACATGTGGACATTGGAGGCGGAGTACAGCAAATACTGGCAGCTGCACAAACGCTGGTATTTTGCGCACGGGCAGAAGATCAAGCTGTCCTCAACCAATCAGCAACCGTACTACCTACAGCAAGGGCTCGGTTATGAGGAGGATTTTGTCCGTGGATATGAACTTTACGTGATCGATGGTCAGCAATATGGGCTGCTCAAGACCAGTCTGCGCTGGGCCGCCCTGCCATTCCGCAAAGTGCGGTTGAAATTCCTGAAATCGAACAAATTCAATACGCTGCCGTTGGCCTTCTATCTCAACCTGAACTACGACATGGGTTACGTGATCGACACACAGTTCAATAAAGGCAATCCGTTGGCGGGAAGTTTGCTTCTCGGTGGCGGCATCGGAATCGACATGGTCACGTTTTACGACATTGCCTGGCGATTTGAATATTCCGTGAACAAAAACCTGCAGCACGGTTTTTTTGTACATTTCACCAAGCACATTTAGCCTATGCGAATTGCAGTACACGGCAGGTTGCGGTATGAGACCGATCGGCCGCGCTTAGAAGCCATCCTCCAGAAATTGATCACCAAGTTCGAATCGGTGTCATTTACACAGGATCTTGCCACGCTTGGCGGCATTAGGGCAGAGCAGATCATCGGAGGAGACCGATTCCGAAAAGGTGAGTTCGATGTCTTGGTAAGCATCGGTGGCGATGGAACCATTTTGGAATCTGTACTGAAAGTAGGCCGCTCAGAAATTCCCATTTTGGGAGTGAACGCAGGCAGATTGGGATTTTTGGCCAGCACCCCGTTCGAAGAGTTCGGTCAGGCATTGGACAGACTTGCCGATGGCGACTTTCAGGTGGATGATCGCACGTTGGTGCAGGCCGATACGAATTCAGCTCTTTTCGGAACCGACAATTATGCGCTGAATGAGGTAAGCGTGCATAAAAGTGCTACCTCTTCCATGTTGGTCGTAAACGCTTATTTGGATGATTTCTTCCTGAACACGTATTGGGCAGATGGCCTCATTATCTCAACACCTACAGGATCTACGGGTTATTCGTTGAGCACTGGAGGCCCGATCGTTGCTCCAGGAACCAGCAATTTCATCATAACGCCCATTGCCCCGCACAATCTCAATGTGCGCCCGTTGGTGATAAGCGACCATCGGAAGATCACGCTCAAGGTAGATACCTCCGAACCCAATTTTTTGGCTTCGCTGGATTCGCGATCGGAAATAGTCAGTTCTGATGTGGAAATACGCGTTACGAAAGCCGATTTTAAGGTCGGGCTGGTCCGCTTTGGGCCGAACGATTATTTCGACACACTTCGCAGCAAATTGATGTGGGGTCACGACAGACGTAATTGAAACTCAGTTGTTTCTGCACGTTCCGTGATTATATAGCTATATTTGCATCCTTACACGAGAAGTGCTGGTTTTCTCATGCGTCCAAAGTTTTTTCTTCTTGTACTGATTGTTCTGCCAACGTTGGTCAATGCCCAGCGTTGGAAGCGTCAGCGCTATGAGTGGGTTGCAGGTCTTGGAGCAACGCAGTTCCTTGGCGACCTGGGAGGTCGTAACCAGATTGGTTCCGACTGGTTCTTTGACCTTGATGCGGCTTCTACGCGCTATGTGGCCAATGTCGGATTCAGATACAAGATCTCGCAGTACGTATCTGCAAAAACGGGCTTCAGTTTTGGTGAGCTTTCTGGTAACGACAAGTACACGCAGGAACCGTTCCGTCACAACAGAAATCTCAGTTTCCGCTCACCTATCGTTGAGTGGGCCACACAGATGGAGGTCTCGTGGATGCGCGAATCCATCGGTAGCCGTTACAAGATCAGGCGTGTACGCGGTAGAGGAAGAAAAGGCAGTCAAGTGTATGTTTACGGATTTGCTGGCGTTTCTCTGCTTTACATGAACCCAATGGCCAAGTACGATGGCAAGTGGTACTCGCTGCGAAAGTTGCACACCGAAGGCCAAGGCTTTGTTCCATCTCGCAAGGTTTATTCAAATTGGCAATTTGCCATTCCTTTCGGTGTGGGGATGAAGTATGCGCTGGATAAAAAGAGCAGCATCGGTTTGGAGTACGGTCTTCGTAAAACATTCACCGACTACATGGATGACGTAAGTACAACGTATGTTTATTCTCAATGGGCACCGAATGCGGCAAGCATCAAATCGGCCATGGGGTATGATAATGTGGCTGCAGCGCTTGCAGACCCGTCTTTAAGTAGGGTTCCAGACAATGTCGATTCGTTTCAAGGAGCATGTTCCGTATGTCCAGGGCAACAACGTGGGGATCCAAGCGATCTGGACTCATACATGTTCTTGATGATAACATATCAAAGAAAGATCCGCACAACAAGAAAGGGACTTCCGAAGTTCTAATGTGCTGAGGAGAGAAGTAATGAAAAGGGTAGTTGTTCTTGTTCTTTTACTGACGGTAGGGTTTTCGCAGTTAAAAGCACAGTATTCGGAGGTTGGCGTGATGGGAGGGGTTTCATACTATATGGGCGACCTGAACCCAAGCACACCATTCAAGAAAGTGCTTCCTGCGGGAGGATTGTTCTACCGATACAATTTCAACGACAGATTTTCGATGCGGGGCACGTTCACTACGGGTTACCTGATGGGCGATGATTCCAAATCGAAAGTGGCCGCACAGCGGGAAAGGAATCTCCGTTTCGAATCCTGGGTGTTCGAGTTTGCCATCACGGGCGAGTTCAACTTCTTCAAATACGCTCCAGGAGACATGGAGCATCCGATCACCCCATTCCTGTTCGGGGGCATTGCGCTGTTCAAGTTCAATCCACGGGCGCAGGCCAAAGATGGGAATATGTACGATCTGCAACCGCTGGGCACCGAAGGACAGGGAACCACCTATTATCCTACCCGAAAAAAATACTCACTTACCAATGGGGCAATTCCTTTTGGTCTGGGTGTAAAGGCAAATCTTTCAAAACGACTTTCGGTTGGTTTGGAATGGGGAATGCGCTACACCTTTACCGATTATTTGGATGATGTGAGTGGAACGTATGCCGATCCAGACGTAATAAAATCCGAGCGCGGACCGATCGCTTACGAGCTTGCCAATCGTTCTGACCTGACGGACGAGCAGTTGACAGGTAGGCAGCGCGGCAACTCGAAAACCAACGATTGGTATTCGTTTGCGCTCGTTACTGTTTCTATTAATATCGAGGCACGACCGCAGAAATGTCCCGCCTATCAATAAGTCTCGTTCAGTAGAGTACATTTGCATCGCCTTTCGGGGCGATTTTCATTTTATAGATGGCCATAGACAAACGCATAGACCCGACCAGACTGCCAAAACACGTGGCGGTTATCATGGACGGTAATGGTCGTTGGGCCAAGCAGCGCGGTAAACTCCGCACCTTTGGGCACAACAAAGGCGTGAAGGCTGTTCGGGAAACGGTGGAATGTGCCGCAGAAATGGGAATCGGGTACTTGACGCTTTACGCTTTCTCTACAGAAAACTGGAGCCGACCACAGGTGGAGGTGAACGCGTTGATGACCCTGTTGGTGAAAACCATCAATAAGGAAACAAAGACATTGATGGACAACGACATTCGCCTGAATGCCATCGGAGACATGGAATCGCTGCCCAAAGGTTGCTACCGCGAGTTGTTGGAGGCCATTGAAAAGACCAAGGACAATAAGCGCATGACCTTGACGTTGGCGCTGAGCTATTCATCCAAATGGGAATTGGTGAGAGCGATAAAGGCCATTGCAAAAAATGTTAAATCAGGGAAATTGGATGCGGATGCAATTGATGAATCGACCATCGATGAGCATCTTTGCACGCTTGGAATCCCAGACCCTGAACTACTTATTCGTACCAGTGGAGAGCAGCGGATCTCCAATTTCCTGTTGTGGCAGATCGCCTATGCCGAACTCTATTTTACCGACAAACTCTGGCCTGATTTTGACAGGACAGATTTTGAAAAGGCGATAATCGACTATCAAGGACGAGAAAGAAGATTTGGAAAGATCAGTGAGCAGGTCAGCGCTTAAGGGCATTTATACAATGCTTCTGTTGCTTGCGGTGCTGGTTTTAACCTCAGTTCCGTCAAAGGCACAGAACGGTAACACCCCAATTGTCATTGGTGGGCAGGATACGAAGATCGATTATTCGGCCCCGAAGCCTTACACCATTGGAGATATAACCGTTTCGGGCACCAAGTATCTCGATAAAAAGGTACTGATTCTGCTTTCTGGCCTGACCAAGGGTCAGACGGTCCAAGTGCCTGGTGAAGACATTACCGAGGCCATTCACAAGCTGTGGGATCAAGGACTTTTCAGCGACATTAATATTACCGCCACCAAGATCGATGGAGAAACGATCTACTTGGACATCTGGTTGCAGGAACGCCCCCGATTGAGCAAATATGCGCTGAAAGGCGTGAAAAAGGGAGATGCGAATGACATCCGCGATGCGATCAGGCTCATCAAAGGAAAAGTGGTGAACGACAACCTGATCGTATCCACCGAGAACATCATCAAAGACCACTACATAGACAAGGGCTATCTGAATGTGGAAGTGGTGACGGAAACGGAGCCTGATACCATGCTTCCGAACAGCGTGGTTCTCAACTTCAAGGTGAACAGACACAAAAAGGTGAAGATCGGGAAGATCATTTTCCGAGGGAACGAGGAAGTGAAGACAGGAAAGTTGATCCGTGCCATGAAGGAGACCAAGCAGCGACAATGGTATCGGGTATGGAAAGCCTCCAAGTTTTTGGAAGCAGAATACGAGGCCGATAAGAAGGCGGTTATTGCCAAATACAACCAGATGGGCTATCGCGATGCGCGCATCCTCAGCGATACGATCTACAACAACAAGGATGGTTCCATCAACGTGGAGATCAACATGGAGGAAGGTCGCAAATACTACTTCCGAAACATCACGTGGACAGGAAACACGAAATATCCATCAGAACTGTTGGACAAGATCCTCGGCATTAAGAAGGGCGATGTTTACGATCAGGCGAGGTTGGAGGCCAACCTGCTGATGAACCCGAACGGACGTGATGTGAGTTCGCTCTATTTGGATGACGGTTACCTGTTCTTCAATGTAGATCCTGTGGAGGTTTTGGTGGTGAATGACAGTATCGATCTGGAGATGCGCATCCGCGAGGGCAAGCAGGCCACCATCAATAAGGTGACCGTTGTCGGCAACACCAAGACCAACGACCACGTGATCATGCGGGAGATTCGTACCAAGCCTGGTCAGTTGTTCAGCCGTGCAGATATTATCCGTTCACAGCGCGAACTTTCGCAGTTGGGCTACTTCAATAACGAGACACTTGGCGTGGAACCGAAACCGAATCCTGTGGATGGAACCGTGGATATCGTTTACACCGTGGAAGAGAAACCTTCCGACCAGATCGAGCTCTCAGGTGGTTGGGGTGCTGGCCGTATTGTGGGAACCTTGGGTGTGAAATTCAACAACTTCTCGCTGCGCAACATGGCCAAGAAAAGCGCTTGGAGACCATTGCCTTCGGGTGATGGACAGCAGTTGAGTGTGAGGGCGCAATCGAACGGTCTTTACTTCCAATCGTACAATTTCTCCTTTATGGAGCCATGGTTGGGCGGAAAGAAGCCGAATGCATTGAGTATTTCAGCCTACCATTCGGTGCAGTCCAATGGTATTCAGAAGGGGCAGGACAACCGTCAGGCCATCCGAATTACGGGTGTAACGGTTGGGCTGGGGCAGCGGTTGAAGTGGCCAGATGACTATTTCCTCATTCAGCAGCAGATCAGCTACCAGAACTATCAGCTGGAGAATTATCAGTTGATCTCTGGTTTCAACAACGGAAACTCAAATACCGTGAGTTATACACTTACCGTGTCGAGAAATTCTGTTGGCGACCCGATCTTCCCAACGTATGGTTCCACCATTACTGGAAGTGTGGAAATAACCCCACCATTCTCACTCTTCAGGAACATTGACTTTGAGACGGCAACGGCATCCGAACGTTACAAGCTCATCGAATACCACAAATGGAAGTTTGATGTGAGGTGGTACCTCGGTTTGGCAAAGAATTTGGTGTTGGCCACCAAGTTGCAGTATGGATTCCTTGGACTTTACAACAGAAAACTCGGCATTTCGCCATTCGAACGCTTCTACCTCGGTGGTAGCGGACTTAGCGGTTACTCATTGGACGGGCGAGAGATATTTGCCCTACGTGGTTACGACAACAACTCACTCTCACCAAGTTTCGGAGGAACCATCTTTACGAAGTATAGTGCAGAACTCCGTTACCGAATCTCTCCCAATCCGCAGGCAACCATCTATGTGTTGGCGTTTGCCGAGGCTGGAGATTCATGGCTCAACTTCGGACAGTTCAAACCTTTCCAACTCAAGAAATCAGCTGGGGTTGGAGTTCGTATCTTCCTGCCCATGTTCGGGCTATTGGGACTGGATTACGGTTGGAGGTTTGATAACGTACCCGGATATCCGAACATGGCACCGGGGCAATTCCATTTCTCTATCGGACAGAACTTTTAATCTATCATAGCATGAAAAGAGCATTTTTAACACTTGTCGTTTTCGGGTTCGTCCTTTCGGCCAATGCGCAACGCTTCGGCTACGTGGATACCGATTACATTCTCGAAAGTATTCCAGAGTACCAACAGAAACAGCAGGAACTCAACGAGATCTCGGTGCAATGGCAGTCGGAGATCGAGAAGATGTACGCGGAGATCGACCGCATGTACAAGGATTTTCAGGCCGAGCAGATCCTGCTTACCGATGACATGAAGCGCAAGCGCGAAGAGCAGATCATTGAGAAGGAGAAGGAGGCCAAGGAGAAGCAGAAGCAGCGTTTCGGTTATCAGGGCGACCTGTTCCAGAAGCGTCAGGAGTTCACCAAGCCTATTCAGGACAAGGTCTATAACGCCATCAAGCAGATAGCGGATGCCAGAGGCTATGCCGTTATCTTTGATAAGGCCGGTACTCTGACCATGCTTTACACCTCAGATAAATACGATCTGAGTGAAGATGTGCTTGACGAACTGGGCTATTCCGTCAAGACAGAGAAGAAGTAAATTATAGCTATTTTCGCGCCCCGTAAAACACAGAATATGAAAAAGTTAGTAGTGATAATTGCAGCGTTGGCATTTGCATTTCCAACGTTTGCCCAGCAGAAGTTCGGACACATCGATTCGGCTGCATTGTTGGAGCTGATGCCAGAAAAGGCACAGGCCGAAAAAGACCTCGAAGAGTTCGCCAAGGAATTCCAAACTGCATTGGAGGCCATGGCCAAAGAATACGAAGGAAAAGTGCAAACATTCCAAGCGGGAGAGAAGGACATGATCCCTACCGTGCGTAACACCAAAATGCGTGAGATCGCGGATCTTGAAAGAAGGATCCAAGAGTTCCAGCAGCAGGCGCAGGACGAGATCTCCAAGAAAGAGCAGGAGGTTCTTACTCCAGTTATCGACAAGGCGCGTAAGGCCATTGACGAAGTGGCCGAGGCCAAAGGATACACCTACGTGTTCGATAGCTCATTGGGCGTATTGCTGTTCCACAAGGATACAGACGACCTGATGGCCGATGTAAAGACCAAGTTGGGTCTCTGAGAACCTCAGAACATTTGAGCATATTTAGACCCGTCTTTTCAGGCGGGTCTTTTTTTGCCCGCACGTTCAGATCGGAGGTCATGCTGAACTTGTTTCAGCATCTGGTAATAGACCCTGAAACAAGTTCAGGGTGACGTGTTTAAACAGACAAATGGACAACCACCCCATAGGCATATTCGATTCGGGCTACGGAGGCCTTACCGTGCTGCGCGAAGTAGCGGCCCTTCTTCCGCAGTACGATTACCTCTATCTGGGCGATAACGCACGCTCTCCGTATGGAACGCGCTCGTTTCAGACCGTGTACGAATACACGCGGGAATGCGTCTTCAAACTGTTCGATGCGGGGTGTCCGCTGGTCATATTGGCGTGCAATACGGCCTCGGCCAAAGCGTTGCGAACCATCCAACAGAAAGACCTTCCCAAAATGGACCCCAAACTGCGCGTGCTGGGGGTCATCCGCCCAACGGCAGAGGTCATTGGCAACTACTCCACCTCAGGCAAAGTGGGTGTGCTTGGCACATCGGGCACCGTCCTTTCAGAATCCTATCCTATCGAGATTGCCAAGACCTTCCCGCAGGTGGAGGTGTACCAGCAGGCATGCCCCATGTGGGTGCCGCTTATCGAGAATAACGAGCACCATGGCGCAGGTGCCGACTTCTTTGTGAAGGAATACGTGGACCAACTGATGCAACAGGCACCCGACATCGACAGCATTCTGCTCGGGTGTACGCACTATCCGCTACTGACGGACAAGATCCAACAGCACCTCCCACCGCAGGTGCGCGTCATCTCGCAGGGAGAAATTGTGGCCGAAAGCCTGAAAGACTACCTGCACCGCCACCCCGAAATGGACCAACTGTGGAGCAAGAACGGCACCCGCAGGTTCCTCACCACCGATGACACCGCCAATTTCGATGCGCATGCCTCCATCTTCTTCGGCAGCGAGGTGCGGTCGGAGCACTGCACCATTCCGCATGTTTCTTAGGAAATCTATGAGGAGAATTGGTGTCTGACAGTGATGATCATTTGGCAAAAGGAAGAATAGCTGAACTGGTTTATGGATAACTTTAAACCGTGAGGGGAATATTAGAATACCTGTACTGCAAGTATTACCATTTCCAAGGGAATATTGGTAATGCGATTGTTGCGCCTTTTGGCGCAATAATGTTCATTGGATTAACTTGTTATGTCTATTGCATTTCAATTTTGTTGTTTCTGACAATCCTTTTCCCTAAGAATAATCTGATAGCTAATAGTCGGTTTATTGCGTGGTTTTCTATTGGACCTTCCTTTGTTTTGATTGCTGTTTTGTACTTTCTCTTGATTCGCAAAGGAAAGTACAAGGAGGTGTTGAAGAGGGGCAATGCTAAATACAAAAGCAGTTTTGGAGCGATTTTATTCGCTTTGGCAGCATTTATTCTGTTTAACGCTGGGTGGATATTGAAGATGTTGCAAAACCAAGGCCGGTTTTGATGATTCTTGTGGTCTTAGTGCGCTGGGTCATCCTGAGTGTCCGCCTCAAGCGGACGTATCGAAGGATGTTGTGCGGGAGGCATCAACTCGACTATTTCCCCTCATGCTTCCGTTCCCCTCCATGGTTCGATACACTCCTCCCTTCGGTCGGATCACTCACCATGACCCCCACCGCGATGGCACGGGGGGGGTCATCCTGAGTGCAGCGAAGCACTGTGACGAACGGATGGTGCGTTGGGTCATCCTGAGTGTTGCGAAGCAACGTATCGAAGGATGCGCGCAGGCGTTGCAATTCCATACCTTTAATCATCATCAGGTCCACCATGGTCAGATTCTTCTATGTCTATATTCTTGAGTGTGCTGATGGAAGCTACTATACGGGTATTACCAATGACGTTGACAGGCGTATCGCACAACATCAGGCAGGAAACGACCCAAGGGCCTACACTTGGAACAAACGCCCCGTCAAACTGGTCTATCACCAGCAATTTTTAGATGCCAATGATGCCATAGCATTTGAAAAACGGGTAAAAGGTTGGAATCGGAAGAAGAAACTGGCTTTGATAGAAGGTCGGTTCGGTGACCTGCCGGGTCTTGCGAAGAAAGATTTTGGTAAAGGTTCTTGAAGGTGCGCTGGGTCATCCTGAGTGTCCGCCTCAAGCGGACGTATCGAAGGATGGTATGTTGGAGGCATCAACTCGACTATTTCCCCTCATGCTTCCGTTCCCTTCCATGGTTCGATACGATCCTCCCTTCGGTCGGATCACTCACCATGACCCACCCGCGATGGCACGGAGCGGGGTCATCCTGAGTGTCCGCCTCAAGCGGACGTATCGAAGGATGGTATGTTGGAGGCATCAACTCGACTATTTCCCTCATGCTTCCGTTCCCTTCCATGGTTCGATACACTCCTCCCTTCGGTCGGATCACTCACCATGACCCCCACCGCGATGACACGGGGGGGGGTCATCCTGAGTGCAGCGAAGCACTGTGACGAACGGATGGTGCGTTGGGTCATCCTGAGTGTTGCGAAGCAACGTATCGAAGGATGCAGGTTGGGGCCACACTGCGTGTCCGCCTCAAGCGGACGTATCAAAGGATTGCGGGAAGCGCCTCCCCCCTCGCGCAATCCGATGACCATCAAGGCGCGGGCGGTGCATCACCGAACGAGAACAACAGGTCGTTCACCTCGCCCAACAGGATGGGCTGATCGGGAAAATCCGCAGCACCGTCCGGGTTCTCCAAATGCACATCCAACGTTTCCGGAAGGGAGCTGTCCGTCCACGACACCTCCCCGGCCACATCCGTCACTTTCAGGTCCAAGGCCGTGTTGGTAAGCGTTATCGTTACATTCTCTATCGGAGTGCCGTCCGTTCTCTGCACCCGAATGTTCACCGTGGTAACGGTGGCACCACCGCCTTGCGATGGGTACAGTTGGTACTGCTTCAACCTTTCCGCATCATTGGCCCATACCACCGCAGCGCAGGTGTTGATGGTCTGCATGTGCCCCCACACCACGTTGAGCAGGGCAATGCGGTCGTGCGAGCTGACCGACCGCCCCGATTTGGCGGCCTCCTGTAGGCGGTTCTTCAGTTTTATCTCATCAGAGAGCGTTTCAAGCATGTCAATTTCCGCCTGCGTGTAGCCCTTGGCAAGCAGGTCGGGCTTGTAGCTGGCCCCATCGGCCTTGGCATGGGCCAGTTCCAATGCCTCCTGTAGTTTAAGGGTGTTGTTGTAGGCCTCTTCCCAACCATCCTGCCCAAACACCCGCTGGCGTGCCACATCCTTGGGCCAGGCCAGTTTGGCGTAGAGGCCAAGGGTCTGCAGGGCCGCGTAGCCCTGCCGCATGGCCGAGCCCACATCGGCCGTCAGCACCTTGATGTCCAGCACCACGCTGTCATCGGTCGGGAATGCGTCCGCATCGTTAATGTCGTTCTGAAATGCCGTGAGCCACACCGCATCCATCCAAGGGAAACGGGCCACGAAATCGGCCTGTTCCGCATTCAAGGCGTCATAGAACAGCTCAGAGCGTTCCAGCATGTCATCGTCTGCCATGCCATACGCCCGTTTAATTGCTTTTGCCATTGTGTAAAGGGTTTAGAGTTTCTGTGGAGGTCAAAACTATTGCTGGCAACAGGTGCCCGCAACGGCATAGTGGGCCACGGGCGGCAAGCAACGGACAATGTGGGCCTTGCTGCGGCAGGTGGCGCCTTAGCAGCTCCTTTCGGCTCCCCGAAGCGGTCTGCCATGGCAACAGAACGACCTGCCATGGAAACAAAGCGGAATGCCATGGAAACAAAGCGGTCTGCAACGGAACATTACGGCATTACTACGGAATATAGCGGAATGAAAAAGCAATGAAACGGAATTACCAGGCGACCTGATGGCAATGCAAAGCAACCGAAAAGCATTGCAAAGCAAGCTGTTGGCAATGCAAAGCAATAGAACGGTCTATTACGCCTCGTTCCGCACTATTATAGCATATAACCGTTGTGTAATTGAAAATATGTGAATACATTGTGTAAATAAACAGGAACAGAAATACCGTAACACGTTCAACCTACAATACCAACAAATGAGATTAGGACCGATAGACCCGAAGGATGCCGACCGCATTGGCAAACTACCACCCGGCAGAAAACACTGGGTGGTAAAGCTCATGGACAACATGAAGGTGGGAGACACCATACGGATTTACCGTGCAGAATGGAACCGCCTTGGTAAAACGCCCAACATCTACGTCATCAAAGAGAACAAGAAGGGCGAGAAGAAATTCGTTTTGACCGAGGCGGCCGATGGCAGCGGCTGGTTTATAGACAGGGTGGAGTAATTTTAGGGCATGACGACCTCAACCATAGCCCCTGGCCTTCTTATTCATTACAATGAGGGCTACAGATTCGGCTTCAACGGTAAGGAAATGGATAATGAGATGTACGCCTCATCCGGGAACAGCTATGACTACGGGTTCAGGATATATAATCCGCGGTTAGGGAGGTTTTTGAGCGTAGATCCCCTGACCAACTCTTACCCATGGTATACACCGTATCAATACGCGGCTAATAGACCGATTGCATGTATTGATATGGATGGATTGGAGGATCGCAATTATTTGAACGACCTAATAAAGGAAGGAACTCAAATACTTCTTCAAAAAGCATGGGATGTTGGCACAGATGTGGCTTATAATGCAACTATATCACTTGCAAAAGATGCCAAGGATTATACTGAGAAAAAAGTTAAAGAGCAAACAATCGTGGTGGATGTTTCATGGTCAAAACCAATACACCCTAAACTTTCCAAAAGTATTTCTCCGGAAGTTCAAGTGACTGCGGGGGTTTCGTTTCTTCGAAACATTGGTGGAGATAAGAAAAAAGGCGGAGTATTGCCCCATATAGGTCTGGGAGTAGGGTTGAATGTTGGGTCTTCAGGTTCAGATGCTGTTCCGACAGTTTCTTTGGGTCTGGTAGGGGGTAATTTTAATGAAGCTGGCGATTACAGAGGGGCATTTGCAGATTATAGTGCCGATATTTCTGGATTTGGTGGGGCCTACTGCTACTGGCCAGGTGGTGCAGATGCAAAGTCTATTACATTTAATGCTGGTGATTTGGCAGCAATGATTGCAAGTGAAGGAGTTCCAAATGCAAGTTTTGCCGGAAGGTTAGATTATTATTTTATCATTCCGCAAGAAGAAGGGGATCCGTCATTTAAGCAGCAGTTTAATGAATTCAAGGAGTTAGCAAAAAAGGTGTGGCACGGTGAAAGCAAGGAATTCGACAAGGTTATGGATGACGCGTTTGGAAAAATGATGGAGACTCTTAAGGAAACGGAAACAGACACCAAAAAGAATTGAGTCTCGTTTTATAATATAGTGAAAAATGAAGCACATTGCAGTATTAATTTGCATTTCCATTGCGTTTATGGTCCTTCAACAATCATCAACTCTTATATCTGATACTGATGATGAAAACCTGTTGTTGCTTGCGGATTTCATGATTGCATTGATAATTGGAATTCTTGTTGTTATAAAGTGGCGGGGATTCAGGGATAATAAGTTGGTTGTACTTTCTTTTTTTACTCTTTTTTTAAGCTCTCTCGTTGCATTCACTTACTTTCTGAATTATAAGTTCGGTGATTTGGACATTAGTCAAGCGAAAGTCATAGGGAAAACAATTTCTGTTTTCCCTAAGGATAAAAGCATTAGAACATACATTTTGAAACTCGACTCAGATAGGTGCGAATCGTATATCGTCAGCAAAGAAGAGTATGAAAACCTGAAGGTTAACGATGTTGTAGAAGTGAGCGTTTATGACGGACTATTTGGATTCCCCATTATTGTTGGCGTGCAATCAAGGAAGCCTATAGATTCTGAAAGATGATCTTTTTTGACCACTGCACATAGCAAGAAGGTATTTGAAAAAAGTGTTCCATATAAGGAACATCGGGTTCAGGTTCCAGTATTTCCAAAGAACTGTTGGTCTCTAAGGTTTAACGGTTTCCTTGGTCATCCGTTTTCCGTATCAGATGCACTTGTTGCAGGTATTTTTCCTGTTGTATTCCAGCCTTTTGGCCCTGGCCTTCTGCAATTGCCGCTTTGTTTCTGCCGTATTGATGGTAATTCCGTTCAAAGCCTCAAAGGGAATGAGTCCACCAATGGCGTTGTGAGGTCTGATATTGTTGATGTCATTTATGATGCCTTCAAGGCTATCTGGTAGTTGTTTCGGGTCATCGGTTCCCATCGGTCTCAGGTAGCCGTTCTTGATCAGGTTGTTTACCGATTCCACCATGGAGTTGGAGAAGTCGATCTCCTTTTGAGCAATGAGCTTTCTGATAGTTCCTCCCGAGTGTTTTATCAGGTCATCCACTTCAAGGTTATTGTTCTCAGAACCACCGTCAACCATCAGTCGGACATCATTCGGTCTGTAATTTTCCAATGCTTCAACAAGCATGGTTCTGACCGTTGTTCCAAACAGCCTTTCCTGCAATTTCCAGTTGAGAATGTATCTTGAATAATTGTCCATCAAAAGATGGAGGTAGCGCTTTTGCCCGTTCATTTTTAGAATGGTCACATCCGTGTGCCACAGGTCGTGTGGTCTTTCTGCCCTCAGCCCTTTCTTGGGAGGAGGCTTTTTGTATTTGACACGTTTGATGCCTAAAAGCCTGACATATCTGTAGAATGTGGAAAGACACATGCTCACGGTTTTTTCCCGCAAGCCATGATGGAAGATGGACGAAAGTGGCCAATACTGAAACCGCTCATCGGTTACCAGTTTTCTAATAGCCGCCACCTCTGGGTGGGATAACTGATATGGTCTGATACGGTTGCACCACCCGAAATAACTGTGGTTGCATTTCACTTTGGTTTCCAGTAGCCAATTCTGAAAGGTGGTTCTGGATATTCCGAGCGCTCTGACCGCCTTGGCGATACCGATCGAAGACCGAACTCGCTGAACAACATCTACCAGTTCCTCGCGAGCATGGAAAACAGCATTTTCAGTTCTTTTCCTTTCCGAACAATTGATCTGCAAGTGCATAGGATTCTGAGATAGGCGGAGAATGTTCGTTTTGCCACTCGGTGTTCATTGAACTGCTTTAGGAGTTCCAACTGTTCCTTGGCAATATCATTCAGGACATGACCTTCATATTTCGAAGCGCATTCATTTTTCCATCGATGGATGTTGGTTCTTGGAACGGAGGCCAGAAGCTCTTGGGGAATGCTGTTCTCAAGCTCAAGCCTGATAAGGTGTTTCAGGGCGGTGTCATAGGATCTACGGTTCTTCATCGGTAACAAGCTGATTTTCATGACTCACATTTGCAATGTGGCAGTTTGAAAATCGGTTATGAAGTATTTGCCGAGTACTTTTTTCAACAGAATTAACAACTCGTGTCAAATTGTTGATAACTGCACATTGCTTGTAGAGAAGGCAATCCCTACATTGGTCTGTCCAAACTCATTGTGCAAATGGACAGAAAACTCAAAGCCTTCACTCTCACCGAACTGGTCGTTGCCTTCCTTATTCTGGGTATTCTTATCCTATTGGCCTACCCGGACCTGATGTCATTGGTCACCAAGGCCAAAAGCACCGAGGCCCAGCTGCAGTTGAATCACTTGCACATGCTGGAAAAGAACTATTTCTATGCGCATTCCAAATACACAAGCGACCTCGGTGAGATCGGTTTCGAACAGCAGAAGCTGGTTACCGAAGATGGTGCGGCCAACTACATTATTGAAGTGACCGAGGCGGGTGATGCGGGCTATGTGGCAACGGCCACCTCCATCACCGATTTCGATCAGGATGGCACCTTCAATGTGTGGCAGATCGACCAGGACAAGAAACTCAAAGAGACCGTAAAGGACTGACCGCGCAATGTCAGTCGTTCAAGGCATCATGTGGCTACTCATGGCGGCAGCATCCATTACCATTGCATATCAGGATCTTCGCGAACGCGCCATCAGCTGGTGGACGGTACTTCTGCTGGTGGTGGCAGCCGTAATGCTTCCAACACTCTCTGTTGGATTCAAGCCTGCGTTTACAACATGGAGTATCAATGTACTCATTCTGGTGTTTCAGTTTGGGCTTGTTGCCGTCATGTTCGCACTTGGTAGGCGAAAATGGAATTTCTTTGACCATCTGATCGGTTGGGGAGATATTCTGTTCCTACTGGCACTTTCGGCATTGTTTTCCACATCTGCTTTTCTGGTGTTTTACTGCACTTCGTTGGTGTTGACGCTTATTGGTTTTGGCACGTACCGCCTTTTTTCACGGAAAGAAGGCGTGACCATTCCATTGGCAGGTGCCATTTCCATTTGTCTGATGGCGTTTGTGCCAGCCTTGTATTATTTGGGCTATGAACCCTGGGATGAACTTCCCCTTTACCAATGGCTACCATGAGTGTGGAAGTGAAAGACATTCAGATCAATCCGAAGCTGCAACAACTACTTACAGCTGATCAGGCCATGCGGTTGGGAGCGGTTCCGTTCCGAGAAGAAGATGGTGTTTTAAGCACATACGTTTCCACCGAGAAGCTGCAACCGTCACATGCAGATGAACTGGAACTCATCACAGGTAAACGAGTGACGTTGGTTCCGATAGCGCATGTGCAGGTAGAGCGGGTACTGACGCGGTTTTACAGACAGTCTGGCCCGAAGGAGAAGACCTACCACTTTTCGGAAGACCGGGATGTGCTTCAGGACATGTTGAAGGAGGCCAAGGATATGAATGCCTCTGATATTCATTTCGAGGTGTATGAGGAAAGGGCGCGCATCCGGTTTCGCATAGATGGACACTTGATGGAGCGCTATGCGGTACCTGTTACCGAATACCCTTCGTTAATCAACCGAATTAAGATCAAAGCCAATCTGGATATTGCAGAGAAGCGACTGCCGCAGGACGGCCGTATCATGGTGAACACAGATCAGTACAGTTTCGACATCCGTGTTTCCATTGTTCCCACTCTGCATGGGGAAAAGGCGGTACTTCGTCTGTTGAGCAAGGATGCTACGGACATTCAGATAGACCGTCTCGGTTTTGAACAAAGTCAGCTCAAAACTTATTTAGAGAGCGCCCGGAAGCCGCACGGTATCATTCTCATCAGCGGACCAACAGGTTCGGGAAAGACCACCACACTTTACGCCACGCTCAAAATCCTGAATGAGGAGAGTCGCAACGTGCTGACCATTGAGGATCCGATCGAATACACGCTTGAAGGCATCAATCAGGTTCAGTTGAACGAACGCATCGGCTTGGATTTCTCTAAAGCACTGCGGACATTCCTCCGTCAGGACCCGGATGTGATCATGCTTGGGGAGATCCGTGACGCGGAAACTGCAAAGATGGCGGTCCGGGCTGCGCTCACAGGTCACTTGGTACTATCCACGGTGCATACGAATTCCGCTTGGGGAACGGTCAGCCGTCTGGTGGACATGGGTGTTCCTTCCTACCTCATTGCCGGAACCTTGAACCTTTCCGTGGCGCAGCGACTGGTTCGGAAACTCTGTCCGAAGTGCAAGGGACCGGCACAGATCGAAGAAGGCCAACTGCCCGGAGAATTCGGCAAGCGGTATGTGGGAATGGATCACTTCGAGCCGATCGGTTGCGAAAGCTGTTTTTACACAGGCTACAGCGGCCGGAAAGCCCTTTATGAGGTCATTCCCATGGACCATGACCTTGCTGCCGAGGTGCGTATCGGTAACATGGAGGTGAGAGACCTTCTTCAGCAGCGGGCAATACGTTCCATTCCCGATCAGGCGATGAGCCTGCTGCAATTGGGAGAGACCTCCGTGGATGAGGTCTATTCACTCTTACTTAACGTTTAATAATTGACCGTGATCAGAACAAGAATCATCATAATCATCTGTGTTTTCCTCACGCTGAATTCATTCGGGCAGGACCGCATCCGTTCCATCGAGAACCATCTCAAGAGCATGGTGGCCGACAACCCAGGATTGGAAGCAACCGTGGACGTATCGGTAAGTGAAGTGCCGATCCAGGAATTCGTAAGGGCCATTGCCATGACCAATGGGTTGAACATCAGCGTGGCCCCAGACCTGAAGATCACGGTGGTCAACACTTTTACGAATGTCTCGGTGGTGGATGTACTGGTCTTTCTGTGCAAGGAATACAACCTGAAGATCGAGTTCGTGGGAAACATCATGTCGATCACGGCATTTGAACCACCTCCCACGGAACCGAAAAAGTACGTTCCGAAGAAGCTGGATATCAGCTATGACGGAAAAAAGGGCGAACTCAGCTACAATCTCAAGAACGACAGTCTTTTCCTTGTGGCCAAGGAGATCACCCGCATATCAGACCGCAATGTGGTACTGGCACCAGAACTGACGGATAAAATGGTCTCGGGATTCGTGCAGAAGCTGGCCTTCGCGGACGCGATGGACAAGTTGGCCTTTTCGAACGGACTTTCGGTGGAATCAGGGGAGGATGGTTCGTTTATGTTGGTAGCAGCTGAAAAGGACAATGCGGATGCTGGTCAGAAGAACAGTAATCGTAGAAACAACCGTTCGAAAAAAGGGGCCAAGGACCTGCCTGCGGGCATGTACATCGAACTTTCTCCGGATTCGCTGCTGACGGTTGACGGGGTCGGTGTGAAAGGCGGAGAGATCATCAAAGCCGTTTCGAATGAGTTGGGTAAGAACTACTATCTGTTCTCCGAGATGCAGGAGGCCACTACACTTCAAGTAGAGAATGTGACCTATGAACAGTTTCTCAGTTACCTGCTCAACGGCACCGATATGACCTTTAAGAAGGAGGGAAGCATTTACCTGATCGGTAAACGAAACTTGGAGGGGCTCAGAGAGACAAGCATTGTCAAGCTGCAGAACCGTACAGTCGAGAAGATCGATGAGTACATCCCTTCAGACATGAAACAGGGCGTGACGCTGAAGATCCATTTGGAGACCAACAGCATCATTCTTAGTGGGTCTCGGCCGCAGATACGGGAAATCGAAGCATTTCTGAAGGATATGGACCAGGTGGTACCGATGGTGATGATCGAGGTCATCATTGTCGATGTCAACCGTACACGAACAGATGAGGCTGGTATTGATATGGGACTGGGCCAGGCACCGGCAACAACTGGAGGAACGCTGCTGTCGGGATTGGACTTCACCCTCAATTCAAGTTCAGTCAATAACGTTCTGGCAGCACTTAGCGGGCTTGGCACCTTCAACCTCGGTAAGGTCACCCCGAATTTTTATGTCAGTCTGAAGGCTTTGGAGAGTCAGGGCTATCTCCGCTCGCGCTCCAAACCAATGCTTTCAACGTTGAACGGCAATAAGGCCACCATGACCATTGGAAATCAGGAATATTACCTCGAAACCACGAACAACATCATCGGTTCTCAGAACCCTCAGAATGCCGTTACACAGAACTATAAATCGGTGAATGCCGCTTTGACCTTGAATATCGTACCTATTGTTTCAGGAGACGGTCAGGTGACCATGGACATCAGCGTAACGCAGTCCGATTTCACCTCAAGAATTTCCCCTTCTGCCCCTCCTGGACAGGTGACCCGTGATTTCCGTTCTCTTATCCGAGTGAAAGACCAGGAAATGATCATGCTTGGTGGGCTTGAGGAAAAGAGCATCAATGACACAGGTAAGGGATGGCCATTGCTATCACGCATTCCTGTGCTGAAATGGCTGTTCAGTACACGGTCACGGAAGAAGGATAAAACACAACTGAACATCTTCATCAAACCGACCATTGTATTCTGATCATGTTGGACAGGGTCAGATCGAAATGGAACCGCTGGGTCTGGGGAACACGCTTTCAAGCGGTTCACCTGCACTTGCTTGAGGGAGAACAGGTTTCCGTGACGGGACTGGTACTTGAGCGGAAAAAGGATGAGATCATCATTTCGGACAGTTTTCCTACCGGGAATTCACTTGAGGAACTGAAAAGATTCGTTCAGAAAGACGTTCCTACGGCATTGGTCATCACAGGGAAAGGGGTCATTTCCAAGCGGTTGCCAAGAACAAAAGGTGGAGAACAGGAACAAGTAAAACAGATGCTTGCCGAATATGGAAGTACACCTGTTTTTCACGCTGTTTCGATTCAGGAAAACTGGATACATATCAGCGTTCTCCGTTCAGAGGTCTTACAGGATTTGTTGCAGGAGTTGGAAGAGCAGAGCATAAATCCTGTCCAAATTCAAGTGGGAGTTCCGGCCATTTGGGATGTATTGCGATTTACGGAAAGTGCAGATGCTGAGGTGTATACCGGTATTTACAGGGTCGGTTATGATGCGTTGGGAGTTGCCTCCATGGAATTGGACGACCACCCATCGGAGAAGTACTCGGTTGTAGGAGATGCGGTCGATGGGATGTATCTGATACCATATGCTGCGATCCTTTCCATGCTGTCAGCCGCAGAGAAAGGTGTGCCACCACCCAAGGAAACGTCCGGTCAGTGGGAGGCGGTCTACTATGGAAGTGCTTTCAAGAAGGTCGGTATGGCCGGGGTCGGTGTTCTGTTCGTTCTTCTTCTCACCAATACCTTGCTGTTCACACATTTCCATGAGCGCAAACTTGAATTGGAAACCGCCATGGTGGAATATCGCGGGAAGCTGGATGAAGTGGAATCCTTGAAAAAGGAACTGGAACGAAAGAAGCATGTCGCATCTGTTTCCGGCACGGGAACCAATGGAAAATTCGCCTATTACGCTGACAGGCTGGGGGCAACGGTTCCTTCTGCAATTCGATTGACACGCATGACGTTGAACCCGATCATGAAGCGTGACCGCTTGGGGGAACGGATGGAGGTCAGGAGCAATCTGGTTGAGATTGAAGGTGTCTGCAAGGAAAGTGAGGAACTTAATGGTTGGATGCGAACGCTTGATACCCTTGATGTTGTGAAAGAACTTCAGATCGAGGGGTTTGAGAAAAAGGAAGGGAACGATAGGAACGAGTTTGAACTGGCAATCAAATTGGACGATTGATGTTTTCAAGTTTAGGCCATAAACGGAAGTTTCAGTTGCTTGTCGGCCTGTTGGTGCTTTCTCCGTTCATCATCTATTCCATCGCCATTTCAGATACGGTCGAAGCAGCCATGGCCTGTTCTGAACTCGGAGGGCAGTATGAGCAGATCGACCAGGTGGATGAACGGCTGATGTCGCTGCGGTCACAGGTCCAAAAGGCCGTGTTGGAGCTGGGAATGGTGGAGGGAGACGCATCCGCGTTCCAATCAGGCCTCCTGTCTGCGGTCAGTCGGTACGCTAAGGAGGTCGGATTGGAATTGGTGGATTTTTCGGGGTCAGAGATATTTGTCGAGGACGGAATGCGCATGGAAACGATTCCCGTAACTGTTGAAGGGGGGTTCGGTGCAACCATATGTTTGATTCATTACCTTGAAACGGAGGCCAAAGTTGGACGGCTGATATCCACCGAATTCAAATTGGTGAAAGCGGGAAGAACCAAGAAAGAAGCATTGAGAACGACCATTCATGTACAGAACATAAGCAAAGGACAATGAAACGCAGTCATATCATTTGGATCTTCTTACTTCTCCTGATCATTGGGGTCGGTTGTGATGACCTCATAGAAAAGGATCTTTCGGGTAGCTCGGTCACGTTGGTAGCCCCGTCAGATGGCGTTGTCACAGAGATAAGTGTCCAGACATTCTGGTGGAATGAAGTGGACGGTGCGCTCAAATATGAGCTTCAGGTCGTGTCAGGCCGTTTCGATTCCATTCTGCAATTGGTCGTGGACACCAATGTGACCGGAAACCAGTTTCAGCAAACGCTATGGGCCGGACAGTTCGAGTGGAGGGTACGGGCGGTGAACGGGTCAAGTGAGAGTGCCTATACCACCTATTCCCTGACCGTTGATACATCGTCCAGTCTGACCGGTCAGACCGTTGTCCTTGAGTCTCCCGCCAACGGAAGTTATAGCAACAGCCTCACTCAGGATTTTTCATGGCAGGATCTTTCGGTGGCCGAGAGTTACCGTTTTCAGGTAAGTGATGATGGATTCAGTTCTGGAGCAAATGTGCTTGACACGACCGTTTTGACCAACAGCGTAAGTGTAACGTTCAATCAGGATATCCAGTATTCTTGGAGAGTAAGGGCTGAAACCGGATCCTCGGTATCCACCTATTCCTCCATTTGGAGTGTGGATGTGGATACCACATCACCGGGAACGGTAACGCTGTGGTTGCCGGCAGATAATGCCACCTTCCAGTCGCAGACGTTCGAGTTTGCCTGGCAGACCCTTACAGATGCGGGGTCCCCTCTGACAGATTCCCTTTTTGTGTATTCGGATTCGCTGGTCACGCTTTTCAGGTCGTATGAAGGTGTCCAAGGAAGCGTGACCGATTCGGTGGCTGCTGGAACCTATTATTGGAGGGTCAGGACATCGGATGAGGCGGGGAATGTCGGTGATTATTCAGAGGCTCGAAGATTTCTGGTGTTTTGATGAAGGACAAGAAAACATTGGTGGTACTGATCCCGGCATTGATCATTGTTTGGGGAATGATCATCTATCGGCTGGTGGAGACCTTCAGCGAAGATGACCCTACCGTGGAAATTTTTGCCCGAACCGAAGCCCCCGTTGAGTCGGAACACATCACTTATGCACTTCAGCTTGACTATCCCGATCCATTTTTGAAGGCCGAGATCAGAAAGGCGGTGGTGAAGGATGTGAAAAAATCCTCTACAAAGCCTCAGAAAAAACCTGTGCAGCGGAAGGTCAGGGAGACTCCCGCTCCCAAACTGCGATACAATGGTCGTGTTGAGAACAGGACCTCGAATGAGGAAAGGCACCTCATCTCCATCAACGGCAATCCGCATATCGTGGCACTGAATGAGCTGGTGGATGAGGTCACGCTGCAAAAGGTATTCACCGACTCCGTTCAGTTCCGTTGGAACAAGGAGACCATATATGTGAAAAGATGAATGACTTTAAGATACTTCGTGCGATTGTTTGGCTGTTTCCGATATTTCTCGTGTTCAATGGCTTTGCCCAAAAAGACCCTTCAAAGGTCAAAACCCAGAATATCACCATCAATTCGAGTGAAGGGAAAAAACAGTTCCGGACCACGAATGACCTTACTCCGAACGTCAGGCCGAAGGTCAGCCGGTGGTATTACTGGTATCATCCGCATGAACTGCATGTGACGGCCGGTAATTTTTCTGGCCGTTTGTTGGATGGCGACTACGATTCTTTTTACCCAGATGGATCCCTGAAGGAAAAGGGCGAGTTCAAAAAGGGACTCAAACATGGGGAATGGATGATGTGGTATGAGAATGGGCAATTGAAAGAAGTGGCCGAGTTCCGAAAGGGTGAGAAACACGGAGATTATACTTCCTATGATCCGAAAGGGAATGTGATGATACAGGGGGTTTTCAAACGAGGGACCTATGCCGGGCTCAAGAAATCGGCTTGGAAACAGTTTGTGGACTTCATCACATTCAAAAAGATGAGAAACCCACAGGATGCGCTTTGATGCACGGGGACGGTTGTCGGCAAGTGCGTTGGCCTATGCTGTTCTCATCTCCTTGGTTCTCACATTGATAACATTGGCACTGATGATGGCATTCCAACTGCACAGCAGCCGTATAGCTGACATTACAGACATGCATCGTTCGGTGAGGAATGCCGAGTCAGGGCTGTTGTTATTGCTATCCGACCCAACGGTAGCATCCACGTCCGTTCTGCACAAAGACCTTTATGGGGACCGGGCAGATTCTGTCAGATTGGAACGTAGGACATGGGGTGCTTTTCAGGTTTTAAGGAGTACTGCAACCTGTGGCATTCAAACGGCTGATTTGATGGTGCTTGCGGGAAGTATGGTGAATGATTCAGTTCCCTCATTGATCCTTGCCGACAAGGGGAAACCATTGTCGCTGTGCGGGGAAACCCGAATATCCGGAGATTGCTTGCTGCCGAAATCCGGGGTGAAACGGGCTTATATCGAAGGCAAGAACTATGTTGGAAGGGAATTGATCTACGGCCGTCAACTTCAGTCGCCCTCCAGCATTGGTCAAGTCCAGGTCCCAGATTTTTCAGACCACATTAGTTCAAATTTGGAAACGATCGATTTCGAAGATCTGGATGTCCTGACCGTTGAACGGTCTTTTTCAACCCCTTCTTTGTTGATCGGTTCTTCTGAACCGATGCTGCTGAATGGCGTCAATTGGTCCGGAAACATCTTGGTGCGATCGGATACGGAGATCATTATCGGTTGGAACAGTCATTTGAGCCGCTGTATGGTCAGTGCTCCCAAGGTCACCATCGAATCCGGTTTTGAGGGAGACCTGCAAGTGTACGGGGATTCGGTCATCGTGGAACCGAATGTCCGGTTGGACTATCCTTCCGGAATTTACATCTCTGAGATAAAAAATGCGGTGGTAAGCATTGGCGAGGATTGTACGGTTTTGGGTCAGATTCTCGTATCCAGCATGGAGGCTCCACTTGTAAGCATTGGGTCGAATTCGGGGATTTATGGTGAAGTGGTCAATCCCGGTATCACGGAATTGAAGGGAAAGGTGTACGGGCAGTTACAAACGGGCGGTTTTGTACTTCGCACACCTTCCGCCACCTATGAGAATCATCTGTTGGATGTGGTCATTGGCATGGAACACCTTCCCCGACCTTTCGTCTCGTATATTCGGGCTAATGGTAACCTGTCACAGATAACCCGATTGCAATGAAACTGAAGGCATCCGGTCTATTGGAAACAACTGCTGCGCTGAGCATACTCGCCTTTGTGATAGCTGCATCCCTGTTTCAGATAGGGCGGTTGGCATCCTGGTCACGGACAGACATGGGTGCGGTCTATCTTGCAGTCAATCAAGTGGAGAACACACGCCTGTCACAACCAATGGAGATCGCTGAGGGAACTTACATGGTTGAACGCCAGGTCACATCTTACTCACAGGGTCTGGATGTACTGACGATTGTAGCGCGAGACCGAGGGGGAAGAGTTCTTTTGAAGGTCCGCAAACTCATCAGACATGAAGACGAACGGTAAGCTAAGGGCATTCACATTGGTGGAAATGATGGTCTCCATGCTGATCGTCACCGTGGTGCTTATGATGGCCGCATACGGATTCCGTACCGTAACGGAAGTGTCCCGGAGAATCCGGTCAGAGCTTGAACGCTCAGAGTCCAATTATTTGATACTATCGAATGTGGAACAGCAGTTTAAACGGAACCGGGTTTTGACCAAACATTTCAATGATATTCAATTGGATGATGTGCTTTTTGAATTTGGGGTTGAAACGACCCTTCGTAGACAGGAAGGTAGAATTGATACGTTTCCTTCGGTCATCTCCGAACCAAAATTGATCGAGGAGAAAAGTGAAGCGGAAGGACTGATCAGTGAGCTGGTATTTCAAGCAGACTCGACCGTATTTGTGCTAAAAGGTTCCGGAGACCTTGCACTTTGGATGAATGAACGGACACGCAATGGCCAAGATTGACCTTGGAGGACATATAGAAAAGAGCACGGAGATTCCTTGGTCACAGAGACTGAGTGAACTTCTTAATCGGGACTTTCAACTGTTCGGTTCCAAAACCCTTTCAGATTCGGATAAAGAGACCTTTTATTCCGATCTTCATGTGCTGGTGTCCTCCGGACTCGATCTTCGCTCCGCGTTGGAACTGATGGTTGAGGAAGGGGGAAATGAAAAGACCAGGAATGTGCTGGCATCCGTGAAAAAGGGTGTTTTTGCTGGAAGACCGCTTTCCAGCGTGCTGATGGACTCCGAGGGGTTTTCGGAGTATGAGGTCCATACGTTGAAGATCGGGGAGGAAACAGGTTCTTTAGCTGTAGTACTGGCCGATCTTGCCAAGGACTATTCGGATCGGATACGACTAAAACGGGAACTGATCTCCGCATTCAGCTATCCGGTAATGGTGACCGTTATCGCCTTTGGGGCGGTAACATTCATGTTGGTCTTCGTTGTGCCGATATTCACGGATTTTTTCAGCCGCATGGGGCGTGAACTTCCGTGGTTGACACGGCAGGTCATCGGCTTCTCGGATGCGCTTGTTGCCAACTGGTGGTTGGTGTTTCTCGCAATTGTTGGAGCTGTCCTTCCAATCGTTATTTGGAGGGAAAAGGATTGGTTCAAGGATTATCGTGACCGTCTTCTGTTGCGTATTCCGATTCTTGGGGACATCCTGAAAGCCTCCAAACTGGCACGGTTCACAGGGTCGATGGCGTTCATGTTGGGAACAAATGTGAACCTTCTCCGTTCGATGAACCTCGCTGCCGACATTACCGAGTTCAGTCCGATCATTAAGGCCGTAGGTCAGATTGAAAAGGGGCTCATCCGCGGGGAGTCCATTACCGACCTGATGCGCAGCTCACCGATCTTTGATCCACGGTTCGTGGCCATGGTTAAGGTAGGAGAGGAAGTGAACCGCTTGGGTGAGGTGTTTCAACACATGTCCGGTCAGTACAGTGAACAGGTACAGCGTAAGACCAAACTTCTCAGCACATTCATCGAACCCATCATGATCGGCTTTCTTGGTGTCTTGGTCGGAATCATTCTGGTGTCCATGTATCTGCCTCTTTTCCAGATGAATTCTGCGTTTTGATAAGAGTCTCATTGTAACCCGAAAACCGACTTTCTTGTCCTATTGTAATGGGATTTTCAAGTGAAGCAAGTACTGGAAATACCTCCGTAACCTCTCTCCTTGGTGATGCGACTCCAACCTATTTGTTGTACACCAGATCCTGTTGGGCTGTCCTACTCAGATGTTCCACATCCTTCCAAAAACGGTTCGATATTTCTCCGGTTGGCTCCACCCGACCGGACACTACCAATTTATCAGGCAGTGTCCGGTTTTTTTTGGCAGAAACCCGCGTCAATAGCCAGACACAGAAGGAGGGCCGAGTTGATCCAAGCGGTTCGACATTTCAATTGTTTCAGAGGAAGCTGAAGTAAGATTCCATCGGTATGCAGTAGCATTGGAGTTGGTGTTTTGGGCTTGGACAGGTCAGTTCCAACTACCTTGAGCATTCCCCAAAGTTCTTATACCAACACGTCTTGGGTGGGTTGCATATACACCACATTTGGGTTTCCTTTGCTACACGATTCCTAATCCTATGAAAAAGATCTTCACCCTTTTATCGTTCCTGCTGGTGGCGGGTTCGGTAAGTTCTCAGGTCATGAACGAGGTTCAGGGTACTGCCGCAGGTACCAGCATCACCACGGGTGATTTCAACTCCATCTATGGTGATTCGGCAGGGTATAGGTTAACTTCCGGTATTGGACATACCATTATTGGTGCAGGTGCAGGAATGAGCTTGACAACATCTGGAAATTCGACCGTTTGGCATTACACCGATCTTACCGGTTATACATATCCTCCAGCTGCTGGGAATATTTTCATTGGACAGGGCGCAGGATATAAGACCAGTTCAGGATTGAGCAACGTCTTTATTGGGACACTCTCCGGATGGAGCAACACCTATGGGTCAAACAACACATTCATTGGGACGCATTCAGGTGAAAGCAGCACCACAGCGTCTAATAATACTTGTATCGGTTTTTCCTCAGGACACAAGAATACTTATGGGAGTTCAAATACGTTCATAGGTTCCAGATCGGGGTCTCAAAACACTACTGGGAATGCTAATTCCTTCATGGGATATTATGCGGGTTGGAACAACACAACAGGTTACCAGAATACATTTATCGGCAGATACGCGGGAAATGACAATACCACCGGATATTGGAATACAGCTTTGGGAGATTCAGCAGGCATCGATTGCAGCATCGGTATTCGGAACACATTTTTAGGCCATGCCACTGGTGCGGCTACCGAGTATGCCGATCATAACACATTTGTTGGGGATTACGCAGGTTGGGACAACAACCGGCTGAACAATACGGATGATTCGAACGGTAATACCTACGTGGGATGTGAAACAGGTTTTACCAACCGCGTAGGAGAATACAACGTATTAATGGGCTACAAGGCCGATTTTCAATCCCCTGGCAGTCGCTCCACCGGACAGGCAAAAACGGCCAACAACTACAACATCGGTATCGGTTACAAGGCAACTATCGGAGCAACCAAGAACCATGCAGTTATCATCGGTGCCTCCAGCTACATCTCGGCCGATCAGGTGGTGGGTGTTGGCGATAGTGTCCAGGTAACTGGAACTCAGAGCGTGGCCATCGGGCCAAGTTCATCGGTAAGCAACAGCAATTCGGTTGCCATAGGATATAATGCTACTACATCATCAAATAATCAGATCGTTTTAGGAAACAGTAGCATTCAGAAGATTGGCGGCTATGTAAACTGGACGGCACTGTCTGATAAGCGTCTGAAGGAGAATGTGCAGGAAGATGTCATCGGTCTGGAATTCATCACCCGCCTGCGCCCTGTAACCTACAACTACGATGTAGACGCCATTGAGGCGTTTAGTGGAAGGGCTGTCTCCGAATCTCTTAGAGAAGCGGCCGATGCGAAGGAACAGATCCGGTATTCGGGTTTTCTGGCGCAGGATGTGTTGGAGGCTGCCCGTTCGGTCAACTTCGATTTCAGCGGTGTGGACATGCCACAGAACGAGTGCGACCCGTACGGTCTGCGTTATGCAGAATTCGTGGTGCCATTGGTCAAGGCCACCCAAGAACTGAACGAGAAGGTACAGGCGCAACAAAAGGTCATCGACACCCAGCAGGCCATGCTGCAACGGTACGAGAATATGTTCCAAGCGCTCAGTTCAAAACTGGACATTCCCATGTCAGAGCTGGATCCGGAACTGAAGGTTGAAATGGTAGTGACCGAATAAGGTGGATCGGATCCCTTCTTTGAAATGTCCCTTCTGGGAATGAAGAGGCATTCGGAAAGAGCCACCATTCATTCCACAAAATAAGATTCCGCCTTTTTTATGGCTTTGTGAGCTACTTCAATTCCGATTTTGCGAGCCGGTATGTCATCGCAAGGAGGATGTATTCCACCGTGAATGCGAGACAGGCATGTCTCGGCTGCCGCGTCATGGTACTTGGCCCATTGAAGCGTCACATCTTCGGTCGGGCCGTTTTCAAATTCCAAAAACTCATTTTTCTTGGCCGTGAATGTGTGCAAGCCTCCAGGGAAAAACGGACTTCCCGTAATTTGGGTCAGCACTTCTGCACCGCATGGAGAAAAGGTTGAGTGGCCCGAAACATAGCCGGCAAACGTTGGTGTAGCAAACGAATAGCGCTGATACGGCCACCAGTTCTCTCCCAATATCCAACCAACTCCTGCCGATTCTTCAAATGGATCATTGACCACATCGGGTCCACGCCAAGCAAGGATTTTAATGGCATTCAGGTTTTCTAAATTCTCTCCTACCAAAGGGTCATCGTTTTTTACAAGTTCAATGTGTCCTTTTACCAACGGAATTCCGTGTGGGTGGTAGTTCGGCAGAAGTGAATCTGATGATTGGCCTTTACCAGCCATGTAACGAATGGCCGTGAATGGCCTGACATAATCGTAGTACCCTTTGATTCCCCAGCATGCAATTCCTGCATCGTGCATGGCACCCGCCATGGTGAAGTAGGCCTTTATATCCCAGTCGAGTTGAGACAATGATTCTCCCTTTCCTTGCCACTTTCGTTCAAAATTCGGGTCGTAGCTGGTCATGCTCAGCAGGTCTATCCAATGGCCAGGCGGGGAGTATGTGTTGATGGCATCTACCCAGTATTCAGCAATCACCCGTAGATAATCTGCCCGCAGAACGACATTCTCCTCGTATGGTTTACCCGTGAATGGGTTTTTCTCAATGGGTTTCGTTTTCAGCACACCACCTTGCTCCACATTGTAGAATTGGTCAAAATCGTCAAACGAATTTGGAAGTGCCGTTACGGAACCAATGGAGCCTGGTGAAATATCTATCCTCACCGAATCTGCCGGGTCAAGAAGACCAGACCAAATGGCATTGAGTGTAAATCCCCATTTATAATTTTTTGAAGATGAGGCATTTGGGTCATCGGTAATAAGAGGGGGAGAACCAGGGTCCAGATAGACCTTCCATTCTCCGTCCCGCTCCTTGATGACCATATCTTCCTCGGTCAAGGAAAATGGAACTACATTTCCCCATTCGGGGGTTGTGAAAACAGTTTGGTCTGCAACGAAAAGGTAGTTCCAGAAAGGAAGTGTCTTATCAGACCCTTTTTCCTTTACGTATTCATTCACATCAAGAGGTTGCCAGCGGTTGGGATTTCTCAATGAACCGACCCCGCGTTTGCTGGGGTCCATGGTGCCGTTGACGGGTTGATACTGTTGAGGCTCATATCCATTGCCCTCTCCAGATCCATCCTGCTGTCCGAACTCAAATATGATCGCTCCAATATAATTTCCCAAGGCTGATGGTGAACCATTGGAATAGTCCGTAGAACGGTCGCTCAAGTTCACATTATTGGCATCGCAAATCTCATGGAAGCGATCGAAGGTTCTGTTCTTTGAGCCATACAATCCGAACCGGAGTTCCAGAAATCGGTACGCTGCGTAGCAAATAGTGACCTTCTGCGCACTGTCAATGTTTGTACCGGAATATTCAAATCCATCGAAATCGACATGGAACTCACCGACCGTGTTGCCCAGGAAATACGGTTTGGCATCTGGTTCATAAACCGCCCAAGCATCATACATGGCTGCCGTAAGGTGGAACAGGTTTCTGGCATGAACGGTCGGCCCTTGGCCGTCCTGTTTCACTGCGTGCAAAGCAGCGTCTATCCATTGTCTGGCTACGGTCAGTTCACTCTTTTCGTGCTTTTTGGGTTGTACCAAAGCAGATTGACAATGCAGCGAATTCGCAACTAACATCATCAGAAATAGAAGTTTGGAGAACGTTGGTCTCAACAAACGTTGGGGGACTCTCATAAACCTTGTAAAGTTTGCTCAAAAGTAGTTGAACCATCTGATTCGATTGTCAACCTGGTACAATGGTTTAGGTTTGTAAGATGCGGAAGGTGCTCAAACTTAGTTTGTACTTTATTGTTCTGCTCATTTTGCAGGAGATATTGTTCCGCGTGTGCTTCCCAATCCCTGAGCTGAGCAACTTCGACCGAGGCTTCTATACCGAAAAGGACGAGAAACTCGCCAAAGGTTATGTGAGAAACCGAAGCTATTACTGGGAAAGTTCTGTTGACACCAGTCACAAGTTTGTACATCATTATAATAGGTACGGCTTTCGGGATAAGGAATGGAAGGTTGAAAAAGGCGCGGACAAACCCCGCGTCCTATTCATTGGAGACAGCTACGTGGAAAGCGTCATGTCCGACAGCACGATGACGGAATACTTCCATAATATGGCCAATTCCGATGCTGTAGAAGTGATGAATGCGGGAATGCTCGGGATTGGGTTCACTCGCTACCTGAGGTTACTGACGGATATGGTTCCAATTTTCCGACCTGATGTTGTGGTGATGGTCGTTTATGCAAATGATTTCATGGATGATAAGATCACCGTTCCAACGAATTATGCCACACCCATCTATTATGAATGGTGGAAACCTCGGGTCGTAGAATTACTTGAGCAATGGAAACGCGGAACACCTGTACCTTTCCGTTGGGGTGTCGAAGCCAAACCCTTGTTTGCCAAGGCAGGCGAGAATGGTTTTGTTTGGAATGGGGCGTTGGATAAAATGGAAGTCCATGCTGAACCCTTTCTGGCTGATGCGATGAAAGCGGGGACTTTCAATCACCATCGCCTCAATGAGATTAAACGGGAAGCCCTGTATCTGAAAAAACAGCACGATCTTCGCTTACCGATGGATTACTTTAGATTCTACGCTGCCAAGTTTCAATTCGAGCCCTTGGTGGTTTACATTCCATCACGCAACCAGATAACTGATCATTACCTGCAATATGAGTTTCAGCTTTGCAAGACCTGTGATAGCAGACTGAGCTTGACAGACTCCATTTACAATCAGAATCAGGTTCAATTGGAAAAGGTCTGCGCAGATTACAATCTTCCTTTTGTCAACCTTTCAAACGTCATCCGAGCAGAAGAAAACCGTGGCAATCACCTCTACTGGAATTATGACGGACATCTGAATGAAAAAGGAACCGAACTGGTTGCTGAAGAGATTTATCAGTTTTTCGTCCACACGGGTCAAGATTGAGCACCATGGTTTCAGGATAACCGTTTGTAAGAAAGCCATCATCGCATGGAAATCGGAAGCTCATTTTGGCGTGCTCTTGAACTGAGATCTGATGAAAGGCTCCAGCGCATCTGCAATTATTCGATGCGCGTGTTCGTTCGGATGAGCATCAAATCGGTTTACGACCACACTTTCTGAAGATTCACTCTCGAATACGGGTAGCAGATTCAAATAGGGAACCTCGCTGTCGTGCCAGAACAAGACCAACGAATCGTGAACGGATTGGAACTGATAATCTTCCAGTTGATGCAAAAACGGAATGGTGGCCACAACCAAATGACCTCCGTTTTCCTCAACCAGCGCTTTCAGTTGTTTTAGAACAGACTTCTGTTGCTTCCAGGTTTCTCCGCTATATCTGTCTTTCAGAAAAGCGTAGTAGTTGGTGACATTCGGATTCCGATTTGCCATGATCCTGAAAACCAAGGTGTTAACCAGATAACTCTCGCGCTCGATGTAATTCAGGTTCCTATCGAACTCAGCCATCTCCCTGTAAACTTCCTGAGCTTCAGGAATCAGATAGGAAATGTCATTAAGACAATAGGTGAGCATAACAAAATCAGGTTCGTAACCCTCAGATAGGATTTTTCTGAACCTTTCCAGTTCATCAATGGTCTCAAAGCCATTTGTTCCCAAAACATGAACCTCTGTGTTTGGAAACCGCACCTTCAACAGATTGCCAAAGCGGTCATTCACATCTTTCACGCCATGTCCAGCGGTGAACGAATCTCCAATAATGGTCAGTCTGCGCTTCCCTGAACCAATTAGATAATTGTAATCCACGTTGTCACGAACGCCCATGTTGTTTTTCTCGTAATGCCGCATTGCCCACCTTCGGGTTGTCTTGTTCAAGGCGAAACTGTCAGTGGTGTCCACGAAAAACCGATAGTAGGTTTCCCCCGCAAGAAATATGGTGGAGGTCAGAAACAGCAGGAACACAGCATTCCAGATCACTAAGCCAGTTTTCGATGATCGGAGCCAAGCGCCCTGCGTCTTCAGCCCGATAAGGACGAAGAGCAACAGGATTGGAAAACTCATAACAAGCAGAAAGAAAAGGTTGAGGTCATTCATCGGATCCTCCGCGAAATTAGCGCTGAATTGGGAAACCGATTTTTAGTGGTGTTTGAACTTGAAACAACATCTACCATATCGATGGTCCGAACTTCAAGCCTTAAAATTTTGTTAAAATTAGTTTGGGTTTTATAAAGATAGTCTCAAACTCAAGGGCTATTTTTGGGGACTTCACGAACCACCATATCCAACATCATGAGGAGGTCTTTACTGCTTGCCGTAGCTCTTTTTGTTTCAACATTCGTCTTTGCACAATCACCTGCTCTGATCAATTATCAGGGCGTGGCCCGAGATAATTCTGGCAATATTTTGGCGAATCAGCCGATCGGTCTCAAGATCGATATTCGCCAGACCACTTCTTCAGGAATAATCGTTTACGAAGAAACCCATGCTGTTTCCACCAACACCTTTGGATTGTTCAACATTCATATTGGTGCTGGTTCAATTGTCACGGGGACCATTTCTGCTATTGATTGGTCTGCTGGTCCGTACTACATTGAAGTTAGCTTAGATCCAACAGGTGGTACATCTTACACTTCCATGGGTGTTTCTCAGATGCTTAGTGTGCCTTATGCCTTATATGCTGAAACTGCAGGTGGTGGCAGTCAAGGGGCCACAGGTCCAACAGGCCCAACGGGTGCATCCGGAACCAACGGAGTAGACGGAGCGACAGGCCCAACTGGAGCAGCCGGAACCAACGGAGTAGACGGAGCGACAGGTCCAACAGGCCCAACTGGAGCAGCCGGAACCAACGGAGTAGACGGAGCGACAGGCCCGACAGGCCCAACGGGTGCAGCTGGAACCAACGGAGTAGACGGGGCGACAGGTCCGACAGGCCCAACTGGAGCAGCCGGAACCAACGGAGTAGACGGAGCGACAGGCCCGACAGGCCCAACGGGAGCCGCGGGAACGAACGGAGTAGACGGAGCTACAGGCCCGACAGGACCGGCAGGTGCGGCAGGAAGCAATGGAGTTGACGGAGCGACAGGTCCAACGGGCCCAACGGGCGCAGCTGGAACCAACGGAGTAGACGGAGCGACAGG
>WGMW01000004.1 GCA_016124845.1 Flavobacteriales bacterium | reverse complement strand
GCACAAAATGTTCCAGACAGCTCTGTTCGTCAGCGAACCGCTCGAAAAAATCCTTGAATGTCATCATGTTCTTAGTTTTGACACAAACCAAGAACCATGCACCGTAACCAATTTACGGGGTCGGATTGCGGATAATCATTATGATTAATTATTCTCTCAATGCTCATCTACAATATGTTCGGGGTCTCCGAATTTTACCACGAACGTGGTTCCTTTTCCCTCCACGCTTCCAACGTCAATGGAACCGTCCAAAGATTCCAGTTGATGCCGCACCAGAAAAAGCCCTACTCCGTGGGCTTCGGGGTTCCGATGGAAGGTCTTGTAAAGTCTGAACAGGCTTTCTCCGTGTTTCTGAAGGTCGATGCCCTGTCCGTTGTCCTTGCACTCTAAGAAAACGCGGCCTTCGTAACGCCATGTTTTCAGTTCTATCACAGGTTTGCGGTCGGGGTGGCGGTAGCGGATGGCGTTGGATATCAGGTTCAGCATCACACTTTTGAGGTGATCGGGCGCATAGAGGATCTCCGTGCATTCACCGAAGTTTTCGAGAATGACCGCTCCCGACTCGTTGATCTCTGAGCTGAGTTCCAGTTTGATCTCATCCACCAGATCAACGAATTTGAGGATGCGTGCCTCGTGCAGCGGATTGCTTTGCGTAAGCACGTGCGAAATATCGTCCAGCGTCCGCATCAGTTGATTGCCGCTTTTTACCAGCAACGGCATGATCTGTTCCCTGCGTTCAGCATCTGCCTCATCCAGTTCGCGCACCAGCGCCACCAGATTGGCAGAGGGCGCGCGCAGATTGTGTGAGGTGATGTAAGCGAAATTTTCCACTTGTTGCTTCTTACGTGAAATTCTGGAAGAAAGAAGTTTCAGTTCGGAAACGCGCTGCTCCAATTCGGCTGTTTTCGAGTCAACCGCAGCCTGAAGTTCAACAGGGCTTTTGTAAGAGAGGGCTTTAGGGATCGCTTTCACCATGGCCACAACCGTAACAATAGAAACGATAGCAGTTGCAGCCAACACAATGGCGTTCACTCGATAGATAGGAAGCCAGAAGATGATGGCGTCTATCAAATGCGTAGTTCCGCAAAGCGAGATGAATGCAATGAAAAGCCAGAAAACTTCACGGAAAGGAAGATCCCCCCAGCGTTTCCGCACAAAGTAGATCATGGCAATGGGAATGGCCATGTAGGCCAGAAAGATCGTGAAGTCTGATACGATATATATCCAGCCGTGGAAGGATGTCCATTTGCCACAGACCCAACGTGGCATAAATTGATCCGATTCCAACAATCTTCGAAAGAAGTCGATCACCTGCTCCATTGTTCAATGTGTGATGGTTAACAACAGGACAGTTCCGCGAGCCGATCAACGCGGACAGTTCCAAATTCACCTTCTAAGGTACACAACTGTTGCTGGAAATGCAATGTTGTCTGTCGACAAAAATTGCATGTACGTACTGGGACAGGATCAGAAAAGGATCTTGTACTGCAAAAGCGGGTAGATGCCCAACTGGTTCACATTCACCAATTTGTTCAGGTCGGGGTTGTACTGATTGTACAACGGATTCTGCTTGTCCGTCACATTTTGGCAAGATGCCGAAAACTCCTGCGTAAGCTTCGGGCGGCTCATGCGGTAGGTCAGTCCAAGGTCCAATCGGTAGTACGGCTGGAACTGCTGCGAATAGGCTGCCTCATCCACATATACAGCCTTCTTGGCCAAGGCAGATGCCTGAAGGTCGATAGGCGTGTAACGCGAACCTCCCGCAATGGTGAACTTCACATCGAATTTCAACGAATGTTTGGTGGCCTTTCGCAGATCCTGCTTCTTGGTCCATCGCTTCAGTTTGCGTTCGCTGAAAGTTGGTTTTGGCAATCGCTCGCGGGGGTTTTTGCGGTTCAGTCGCAGCTCGTAACCGCCAAGCACGTTCACCACATAATTTCCGTTGAAAACCGTGTTGCGCACAATACCATCGCTGGCCACGTATTTCGAGTCGTAGAACGATGCCGTGAGCAGCCAGTAATAACCTTTTGTCAGGAATTTCTCGAACGTGATCTCCACTCCGTAGTTGGTTCCCGTTCCACCATTCACAAGGTTGTCAGGTCCGCTTTGCGTAAAACTGCCAACGTTCAGGGAGGAATACGAATTGGTGTCGGCACCGATAACCGCATCATAGATGTATTGGTAATACGCCTCCACTTTGATGCGCATATCCCACGGAAGGCTCCAATCGTAACCCAAAACCACGTGATGGCTCTTCACGAAATCGAGGTTCTTGTTAGGCATTTCCTTCTTTCCTGTAGAATCTTCCATCACCAGGAAATACTTGTCCAGCGTTACCATCTGGCTGTGAAGCCCGTACGCCAATGAAAGTTTGTGGCGTGGATTCACCTTCCATTGTAAGCCCCAGCGAGGTTCCACGGTGTAGGCACCGTTCAGCGTCAGCACTTGGCCGTGCAGTCCTGTGTTCATTGTCCACGAATTGCTCCAGCGCCATTGCCATTGTGCGTAAGGTTGAATGAGTGCGGTCACGCCATCAAAATTTGTCAGCGTTTGGTAACTGTTCCAGCTTGGAATAAAGGCACTGTCCTGCAAAATGGAATAGAAAACCGTGTAGCGCGTGCCAACCTTCAGGTTATGTTTTGCATTGAATTTTATCTTGTAGAAAATGGATGCTTGGAACCGATGGTCCTGGAAGTTCTGCTTGTACCAATCGAACGGGTTCTTGGTCACATCCACACTATCGACCACATCCTGCTTCAGCAAGGTGCTGGCCGCAAAAGTGGTCTTCAGATAGCTCGCATTCTTGAAAAGAAACGTGTTGGAAACTCCGACAACGCCCGTTTTGGTGCGGTTGTAAATATCCAACCCGCCTTGCGAGTAGAAGTTGGTGGAATTGTCCTTCGATTGGCTGGCCAGGAAGTCGATGCTGCTGATGCCGCCCATCCCGAACATCTCGAAAATACCCGCATGTTTGGTAGGAATGCGCACCTTGAAACTGACATCCGAGTATTTCGGCACCGCATCTCCCGTACCAAAATTCACGCCTCCCAATTTGAACAATGCCAAGGTGGAGTAACGGAAATTGATGAGGTACGATGCGCCACTTTTTCTTGAGAACGGACCCTCTGCACCGAGTTCCACGCCATTGAAACCGATCTGCCCCAGAAACTCGTGCTTCTCGTTGTTTCCCGAACGCATTTTCAGGTCGAACACGCCCGAAATACCGTTTCCATATTCAGATGGGAATGCGCCTGTGAGGAAGTCGGAATTTGCCAATACGTTGCTGTTCAGCATGCTCACGGGGCCGCCCGTGGAACCAAGGCTTCCGAAATGGTTCGGGTTGGGGATGTCGATGTCTTCCAATCGCCAAAGCAATCCCGTGGGCGAGTTTCCGCGGATCACAATGTCGTTGGTAGCATCATTCGCACCGCGCACACCCGCAAAGTTGGTGGCCATCCGCGAAACGTCATTCCGTGTTCCCGCATAGCGGGATGCCTCTTCGGTGGAGAATACCCGTGCCGAAACCGTAGCCATTGTGTTGATCACCTCCTCTTTGCTGCGCGAGGCTTTCACCACCACTTCATCTTTCTTCAGCACCTGCTCCACCATTTCAACGTTCAGCACAAGTTCTTTCCCGCTTACCAGCTGCACGCCCGAAAGTGTGCGTGGCTCGTAACCGAGATAGGAGATCTGCAGATCGATACGCCCAACCTTCATCTTGGGCAGATGGAACTTCCCGTCAATGTCGGTGGTGGTTCCAATGATAGGGTCTGAGCCGAGCACCACCACAGCCGCCCCAATGATGGGCATTTTACTTTCCTGATCGGTAACAACGCCACGGATGGTTTGCGTCTGCGCAAGCGCGAACACGGGGATGAACAACAGGAAAAGCTGAGCGAAAAGTCTACTCATCTGCGAGGTTGAAGGCGCAAAAATCGGTTTTTCGTTAAGAATAGAATACGCAGAACAGCGTATTTGACCAGTTGTTCAACGTTGTTGGTCGAAATTTTGGGTAAACAATTGAGGCTTACCCCTTGACAAATTTCACGAGTTTAAGATCAAAGTAAAGGTTGAGCCTTTACCAAGTTTACTCGAAACCGTAATATCTGCGTGCATCGCATTTGCAGCGCGCTGCGCAATGGCCAACCCAAGACCGTTGCCAGCTATGTGGCGGTGTTCCATCGTTCCCGATCGGAAGAACGGGTTGAAGATGTTTTTCAGATCCTCCTCCTTGATGCCGATTCCTTCATCTTTCACCTCAAAAATGGGTCTTCCATTTTCTGTTCTTACCGAAATACTGACAGTCGTATTTGGCTCTGAGTACTTGATGGCATTGCCGACCAGATTACCAACGATAAGCTGAATGTTTTCCTGAGGTACCTTAACCTCTTGCTTCAGTTCGTTGGTGAATTGGGTCTGGATGCCTTTCTTCTTGGCCTCTTTGGCCTGAAGAACCAGAATACTCTGAACGGCATCCGAAAGGTTTATCTGTTGGCTGAGTTTCAAGCTGTCTTCCGATCGGGCCAAGGAGAGCAGTTGTTCCATGGTTTCGGTCAGTCGGTCTATCTCCGCCAGACTCTCCTTCACCTTTGCTTCGTATTCCTCATGCGTTCGGGGTTTTCGGATAAGCACCTCCAATGTTCCCCGCAAAACAGAAAGTGGTGTGCGCAGTTCGTGCGATGCATCAGAAGTGAACTGGCGCTCGCGTTGCATGGCGTCCTCAATGCGCTGCAATAATTCGTTAATGGAGGTGGAAAGCCCATGAAGCTCATCCTGATTGGAGGGCAGTGGAATCCGCTCGTTAAGATTATATCGGGTAATGCGGTCGGTCGTGTCGCGTATGGTACTCACAGGAACAATGCTTCTTCCTGCCAAATAGCGCGAAACGAAGAACAGACCGAACAGAATGATGGGGTAGGAGATGAGCAGCACATTTCGCAGTTTATCAATGACCATCAACGAAGGGCCGAGGGAGACCGCGGCAATGAGGTAACCGTATATTTTGTCTTTTCTGATAATAGGCAAGCGTACCTCGCGCAGATTTCTACCGTTCACGCCAACTGTAAAGTGTTTACGGGTTGGAATGGAGGGGTCGAAGTCGAGTTTCTGTCCGTTGAGGTTGGGAGAATGGTCAACGATGTTGCCTTTTGTGTCCATTACCTGAATGAACATGGGATTGACCGATATCTCATGATGCTCCAGTTCTTCCCATTCTTCCTCATCCGCAAACTGCACGCGGCCTTTTACCACCTGTATCTCCATTAAATGTCTGCTGGCCTCTTTGGTCAGGTCGTTGTCCACGTTGTTTAAAACTGTGGCACGAACGATGAAAAATACTGATGCAAAGACCACGGCAATGACCAGCGCAGTAGCGATCATGTAATTGAAAGCGATCCTGTCTTTGAAGCTCAGGCTCATGGTTCTTTGGCAATGTAACCGATTCCTCGCACCGTTTGAATGTAATTTTCGTCCTCTCCCAGTTCCAACTTCCTACGAAGTGCGTTGATGTACACATCAATGACCCCAGAATTGTACTCAAAATGAATGTCCCACACGTTTTCCAAAATCTGCGTGCGATTGCAGACCACACCCTTGTTTCTCAATAGAAACTCAAGCAGACCGAACTCTTTTTGCGTAAGATGAACCTCCTTATTGTTCTTGAATGCCTGATGACTTGAAGTGTCCAACCTGATAGGGCCGAGGTAGAGTTGTTCGTGTTCTACTTGACCGCTACGTAGCTGCACGCGAATGCGTTCCAGAAGTTCGGCAAAGTGAAAAGGTTTCTTGATGTAATCGTTGCCTCCTGCCTGAAGTCCAGAGATGGTCTCATCCACCGTGTCCTTTGCTGTGAGGAAAATGACAGGCGTGATTTTAAATTCTTCCCTGAATTTTCGGCAAAGCTCCACACCGCTCATTTTAGGTACCATCCAATCCAACAGCAGCAGGTCATAGTCGCCAGAAAGTGCCAATATCAACCCTTCTTTACCATCTGTGGCCACATCAACATCAAAGCCTTCTTCTTCCAGACCTTGTTTCAGAAAATTGCAAATACCTACTTCATCTTCGACAACCAGAATTCTCATATCGGAAGGTGTTGATTTGGATCATCAAAATGCTGATCGAATATACGATGGATGCCATCAGAGGCCGTCCAGTAAAAAAGAAAAGGTGCCGCAAAGCACCTTTTCATGGTAGTGGATTTTGGTTCTCAGTTCACCAGCAATTTCTTGATGGTGGATTTTCCTCCTGTTTCAAGTTTAACGAAGTAAACTCCCGTGTTCAGGCTTTTCGAACGGACATCGATCTTGATGTCTGCCTTGCCATTGTGTTTCTCCTCGATCACTTTTCTTCCTTGCACATCAAACATGGTCACCAGAATCTCATCATCCACGTCTCGTGCTGCAATATGAAGTTCATCAACCACAGGATTCGGGTAAACGGTTAGAGACTTGATATTGCTTTCCGTAATTCCAACGCTCGACATTTCATTGAATGTGAATGTTTGAGGCAATATCACGTCACCGCTGGTTCCTCCATTGCCGTTGGCAAAATTGAACGAACCGTAAAAGGTCACGCTTCCTGTTCCAGCCGTTGGGGCCGTCCAATCGAATGTATATGTTTTGGAACCTCCCGAACCGAAGATGCCATTGAAGGTCTGTGTCAGATATTTGGAACCTCCGTTCAGCGTTGTTCCAGCGCCAGAGGCGGTCAATGATCCCACCAAAGCTCCTTGTTGGGTCTGTGGAGAAAGCGAAAACCCGAATACCGATCCACCATTGGACATGGTAATGGTCATATTGTAGGTCTGTCCGCCAACATATCCGTTCGATGGGATTCCTGTCAGGGTAACGGTCTGATTGGTAGGAGATGGTCCGCCCGAATGGCATCCGCTTCTGGCACAAGTGTGTCCGTTGTCTCCTGGCGAACCTGTATTTCCTGCTGGGGCAGCGTTCGGATTTGTATGTGCCATACGGAAGTTGGCATCATAGACCAGTCCTGCCATTAACAGAACAGATAGGACAAGGGTAATTTTCTTCTTCATGAATTAAGATTGATAATTAAACATCATCATCTCGGATAGCGACCGAAACAGTTCAGTAAAGATTCGATGTTCTCAGAAGAAATCTACCCAGGGCCATGTTTTTTAAGATGATTTTAAGAGACGATCCCTGCACTCAATGCCCACCGTCTTCCTCCTCGGTATTCTTCATTTTGGCAAGAACTGAGAACGCGCCTTTGGTTACCAGTTGCACGTCCTTCGTGTCCATGTTTTCCAAGAACGAGATCTCTGTATACCCATCTTCCACAGCGCCTTTCTGAACTTCTGTCATGTGAAACGTGTAATCACCCTCATTCTGCGTATTTTCCACAATGTAAACGTAGTTCTTGCCACCCGACATGACGATGGCTTCATCTGGTACGGCATTCACCTTATTGTCGCTCAGTTCAATTTGCGCATTGATGTACATGCCAGGCAGTAGGTCGGTATCTTCCTTCTCCAAGTGGGCATGAACACGAACAGAACGGTCCGCATCGATCTTTCTACCAATCAGGTAAACAGACGCCAACCGTTCTTTCTCGCTTTGGTTCGGAAGCGTGAAACGGATGTTCTGACCGATGCGCAGTTTCACCACGTCTTTCTCGTACACCGTAAGTTCGGCATGAAGATGCTCGGTATCCACGATCTCGAACATCACATCCAATGGGTTCACATATTTGCCGATGTTCACATTCACTTCAGAAACGTAGCCCGAAATAGGCGAGTAGATGTTGATCTTTCGTGACAGATTCTCTTCCGTCAGTTCATCTGCTTCAATACCAATGATGGCGAGCTTTTCCTTCAATCCCTTCACCTGTGCTGCCATGCTGTGGTAATCGGCCTTGGTCTGTTCGTAAACTTTGGCCGCGTTCACATTCTCCTCGCGCAGCTTTTCCTGCCGTTTGAATTCCTGTTCCAAGTATTGCAGCTTGCTTTTCTTGTTCAGGTAATCCTCCTGCAACTGCACGTAATCGGGATGCTCCAGAACGGCCAACACCTGTCCTTTGCTGACGCGCATGCCTTGCAGCAGATCGGTGTTTTTCACAAATCCGCCCATCGGGGCCGAAACGCTGATGAGATTCTGAGGCGGAGCGCTCAGAACGCCATTCACCTTCAGCACATTGCTGAGGATTCGCTGCTCGATCTTGCCAATTTCAATTCCCGCCATGTTGTATTGCGCTTCGGTGAATTGAACAAGGTTTTCGTGTTGTGGATGGTCTTCCTGCACCGTTGGTTCTTCGGCAGGTTTCTCTGCTTCCTGCTTGCAGGATGATAAAAAGATAACGCTTGAAATGAGCGTGAGGAAAATCGCTCTGGTGAGTGTTCTGTATGTTGATGTGATCGTGTTCATGATTGAAATTTCTTCTGAATGGATTTATTTGATTCCTGCGAGGTATTCGATGTGGACGACCGCCTGATTGTAGCCGTTCAGCGCATCGAGCCACGCATTTTTAATGGTCATGGATTGATGGATGGCCTGCACATATTCCACGTAGCCGATGGCCCCATTTCGGAAAGCACTTTGCGCGTTTTCCAGCATCAGGTCCGATTGTTTCAGAGCCGTGTTCTCGTAATACTCCAAGCTGCTTTTATACTTCAGATACTGCTGCACGGCCTGTGCGTACTCGCCTTCCAAGTTGTTCTGATAGTTCTCATGGTCCGCCTCGGCCATTTTGGCTTTGGTGCCAGCCGCCTGCACCTTCGCCACGTGCGGTCGGAGCCACAACGGAATGGCCACACCGACCTGAAATCCCTGAAACCGCTTGCTTGGCCCGAAGAACTGATCGACCCCGTTCACGGTCTGGTCACCGATCAGCGATTGGTTGAAATATCCAATGCTGATGTCGGGCAGCAACTTGGCCTTTTCGAGAGATTGCGTCTTCTCCCAAACCTTTATCTGCTGTTGCGAAAAGGCAAGAGCGGGGTTTTTCGAGACACCCGAACTGTCCAACGCGGTTTCCAGTTCTCGCTTGGTTGGATTTGTTTGGATGTCAGCAAGCGGTTGATCTGAATTGAGTAGCGTTTGAAGTTGCGAAGTGGCGATTTCCACGTCTGCTTCTGCCATTTGCAGTTGGTTGCGTACTTCCATCAGTTGCGTTTCGGCCGTGGTCTTTTCCAGCAGACTGCTCTCACCCGTTGCGTAACGGATCTGCGCAGCATTCGCAAAATCAGCGAAAAGGCTGTCCAGCCGATGATAGAGTTGCCGTTTGGCCTGTGCGTTCATCAACTGATACCAAGCCGATTTTACGCGTGTTGCCAGTTCATTCTCCGTCATTTGCTGTTGCAAGCGGCTGCTTTCGATGTTGGCATTGGCCAGCCCCGCATTCTTGGCATACACCGTGGGGAAAGCGAAGTTCTGTGAAACCCCGATGTAATTGTCGTTGCTGTAGATGCTGTTGTATTGCCCGTGCTGCCAACTGACCTGCGTTTTACCGATGTCGGAGGCCGTTTTCTTGAGCTGCATGTTCCTTTCCACATCCAGCTTTGCGGAGCGCATGGTCGGATTGTTCTGCAATGCCTGTTCAATGGCCGTTTCCAGCGTTAGGCCATTCTGTGCCTGTGATAGCGATGGAAGCAGCATCATACCGATGATCAACGCATTGGCAGCCATCTTGGCCGAACGGCCGAATCCTTTTTCGAAATAGATGTAAAGCACAGGAAGTACCAGCAGCGTCAGTAGCGTAGCAGAGATGAGCCCCCCGATAACCACGGTTGCCAGCGGGCGTTGCACTTCCGCACCTGAGGAGGTTGATAGTGCCATCGGCAGAAAGCCGAACGAGGCCACCAACGCGGTCATCATTACGGGGCGCAGACGCACTCTGGTTCCTTTCAGCACGCGTTCGTGCAGGTCGGTCACGCCTTGTTCTTTCAAGCGGTTGAACTCACCGATGAGGACAATTCCGTTGAGAACTGCCACACCGAACAGCGCAATGAATCCGACACCTGCCGAGATGCTGAACGGCATATCGCGCAGATACAGCGCAAAGATGCCTCCGATGGCCGACAGCGGAATGGCTGTGAAGATGAGCAGCGACTGTTTGATGGAACGGAACGTGAAGAAAAGCAGGACGAAGATCAGTAGCAACGCTACAGGTACCGCAATGGACAACCGTTGGCGCGCTTCCACCAGGTTTTCGAACTGCCCACCATACGTTGGGTAATATCCCGTTGGGAAATCGATGTTCCGATCGACCTTCTCTTTGATCTCGGCCACAATGCTTTCCACATCGCGGTTACGCACGTTGAAACCGATGATGATCCTTCGTTTCGTGTCATCGCGTTGTATCTGCGATGGACCGTCTTTGAAATTGATGTCCGCCACTTGGTTCAACGGGATCTGATGGCCGCCCGGTGTATTGATGAAGAGATTTCTCACATCTTCCAGGTCGTGACGATGCTCGTCATCCAGTCGGACAACGAGGTCGAATCTGCGTTCACCTTCGTAGACCTTGCCCGCGCTTTTGCCAGCAAATGCGGTTTCAATGGCGGCATTCACGTCTTGAATGTTCAGACCATATTTGGCCAGTTCCGCACGGTTGAAGTCGATCTGGATCTGGGGCAATCCCGTAACCTGTTCCACGTACAGATCCTGAGCGCCATCCACGGTTTTGACCAGTTTTCCCACTTGGTTCGCGTAGTCTGAAAGTACGTCCAGGTCTTCGCCATAGATCTTGATGACCACATCTTGACGTGCGCCTGTCATCAGTTCGTTGAACCGCATCTGAATAGGTTGCAGGAACCCGAATGTGACGCCAGGAATATCTGCTAGTGCCTCGCTCATCTTGTTGGCCAGTTCTTCACGGCTGTCCGCGCTCACCCATTCTTCTTTGTCTTTCAGAATGATCATCATATCGCACGCTTCAATGGGCATGGGGTCGGTAGGAATTTCACCCGAACCGATCTTACCGACCACTTGTTCCACTTCGGGGAATCGCTCCAGAATGAGCTTTTCGGCCTTGGTGGCCGCATCAATGGTTTCGGTGAGCGAACTGCCTGTCATTACACGTGTTTCCACGGCAAAATCGCCCTCATCCAACGTGGGAATAAACTCTCCACCCATGTTCATGAAGGTGTAGAGGCTGAACGCGAACAGCAGCACAGCCGTTGCGATGACGGTTTTCTTCTGTTTCAGTCCCGTGTTTATGACAGGCGAATACATGCGCTGGAAGAAGTGCATGATCCTGTCGGAGATGTTTTCTTTCTGTTCCATTTTGCGGCTGAGGAACAGCGCAGACATCATTGGCACGTAGGTCAAACTCAGAATGAAGGCCCCGAGAATAGCGAACGATACGGTCTGCGCCATGGGGCGGAACATTTTGCCTTCCACACCCACAAGTGCCAGAATGGGCAGGTAAACGATCAGGATGATGATCTCTCCGAACGCGGCAGAACTTCTGATCTTGGTGGTGGCGTTGAACACCTGTTCATCCATCTGTTTCCGCGTCAGCTTGCCCGAAAGCTTTCCGTGCATGATGCTGTGAACAATGCTCTCTACAATGATCACCGCGCCATCCACGATCAGCCCAAAGTCGATGGCCCCAAGGCTCATCAGGTTGCCCGATACACCAAAGAGATTCATCATGCCCAAGGCAAAAAGCATGGCCAGCGGAATGACCGAGGCCACGACCAGCCCTGCGCGGATGTTTCCGAGAAGTAGAATGAGAATGAATATGACGATGAGCGCTCCTTCCACAAGGTTCTTTTCCACGGTTCCGATGGCTCGGTTCACCAAGCGCGTACGGTCAAGAAATGGCTCTACGACCACACCTTCGGGAAGCGTTTTTTTGATCTGCTCCATGCGCTCTTTGACATTGGCGATGACCTTGGCCGAGTTCTCGCCCTTCAACATCATCACCAACGCACTTACCACCTCGCCTTCGCCATTTCGGGTAGAAGCACCGTAGCGCAGCGCGGTTCCGAACTTCACCTCGGCCACATCGCGGATCAGAATGGGAATGCCCGCAGGATTGCCCTTGATCACAATGCTTCGAATGTCTTCCAGGCTGCCAACGAGGCCTTCACTCCGAATAAAGTAGGCGTTCGGCTGCTTATCGATGTAAGCGCCTCCTGTGTTCTGGTTGTTCTTCTCCAAAGCCGAGAAGACCTCGGAAATGCTCACATTCATGCTGCGCAGCTTCTCTGGGTCGATGGCGATCTCGTACTGCTTGAGCGCGCCTCCGAAACTGCTCACATCGGCCACACCGGGCGTACCCAGCAATTGCCGTTTGATGATCCAATCCTGAATTGTTCGAAGGTCCACCTCAGAATACTGATCCTCGTAGCCTTCTGCCGCGTGCACCACATACTGGTATATTTCGCCCAAACCTGTGGTAAGCGGTGCCATCTCAGGACTTCCAATTCCTTGCGGAATCTGCGCTTTGGCCTCGGTCAGCCGTTCGTTCACCTGCTGCCGCGCCCAATACACGTCCACATCTTCTTCAAATACGATGGTGACCACCGATAACCCGAAGCGGGAAAAGGAGCGCACCTCTTCAATGCCTGGAATGGTGGCCATGGTAAGCTCTACCGGAAAGGTGATAAGCCGCTCGATCTCCTGTGCGGCCAACGAAGGTGTTACGGTGATCACCTGCACCTGATTGTTGGTAATGTCGGGCACCGCATCGATGGGAAGCTGCGAGAGCGAATAACCGCCCCAAGCGATGAGACCCAGTATGGCAAGGCCGATAATAAGTTTGTTCTCAATAGAGAAACGGATGATACTGTTCATTTCAATAATATTTCCTGATGGATGAATGGTTCAATGCCCCTTCCGAGTGCGGAAAAGCCAAAGGCGCAACCATGCGAAATGGTCGCTGGATCAGGAAACGGAAGGAGGGCCTCGTCTTGAGGCGGCACTTATGTGCGAGCAGTTGTAAGGACCATCAACCCACGGAGTGTAGGCAATCGTTTTAGATGAAGTTTCTTCAAGGTTTGTTGGAACGAATGATACCAGAACAGCTGCCAGTTGCAACTTGGCCTCGTCCAAGGAAAGCTCGTTGGCCCTGGAACAGAGAAAAAGTTCGGCAACGTCCGTGTGATCCGATTCGCTGAGAATACAAATGAGCATGTCCATTATGCCATTATCGAAATGACCTTCATGCTGCACATGCGTATGGTCTCCGCTGTAATCGGCATCGTGAAAGTGATGCTGGTGATGATTGCCGTGTTCCATTCCATGTTCATACACAGGAATGTTCAATTCATTCGCGTAATGCATGTGTGGAATGGCGCCATGCACAATTCCCACCGAATAGACCAGTAGCAGAAAAAGAGACCCTATTTGCTTAAAGAGCGGCATGGTTTGCAAAAGTATTCAACACGCAAAGTGTAACTGTCGTTCAAACTTATTTGTTCCGATCTGACGATGCAAAGATACGATGTCAATTGCTCTCTGGTCTTGGTTGGCACTTAAAATTGGCTTAAAAGCAGATTATCAGCTACGTGCCAGCCACATGGCGCCTGTGCGTATAAGCCACCAATGCCGATAACAATAATGCGGTAACAAGTGTGGCAGGAATGGTTCCAAGATCCAGTCCTCCGCTATCGAGCGGTTTGGTCAGCAGGTCGCCAAAGGTGGCCCCGAACGGACGGGTAAAGATGAAGGCGATCCAGAACAGCAGCACTTCATTCAATTTGGTGAAATAATGCAACACGGCCACCACACCGATGATGCCTGCCGTGACCAGCGCACCGTTCACGTAGCTCAGTCCAATGTCATCACTCAGATAATCGCCAAAGGCGGTACCCAAACTGTTGGAGATGAGAATGGCCAACCAGTAATAAAGCTCCACGCGCCTGTCGGTAACTGGGAAGACGCGGATGCCAGCTTCCCGCTTGTGCCAGAAGAACAGCACGGCCAAAAGAGATGAAAGCAGAATGATGGAGCCCCACGTGTAGCCCAGACCCAACGTGCGGTCCATGAAATCGGATATCTCCGTGCCTACCGTGGTTGTTCCCACAATAACCAACCAATAAAGCACCGTATGGAATTTATCGGCTCGCAATTGAAGGAACAGGAATATCAGAAACGCGATGGAGGTGATGATGAGGCTGACGCTGTAGCCGATGTTGAGCGTCATGGCCAAGAGGTCGCCTGTGGTTTCTCCCAAAGTGGTGGCCAACACCTTCATTATCCAGAAGGCAAGCGTAATGGAAGCGACCTTATTCAGTGCTGGGTCTTTCGTTTTCATGTAAATTGTGTTTGTAGACGGAAAAAAGAAAGGCCGCATTTGAATTTGCGGCCTTCCTATTAATTCTGATCAATCATCATCCTCGTCATGTTCATCGTCTTCCGAATCTCCATGTTCATCTTCCTCCTTCACTTCCTTTTTCACCACTTTGCCATTTGCATCCATGGCCACTTCTATGTCTGACTCTCCTTTCTCCAGTTCGAATTCGTAGAAGGTGCCTTCGTTCTTCTCAGAGATCTCGGCCTCTTCAATGTCGTAGCCGGCAAATTCGGTGTCCAACGTTTTTTGAACACTGGCAGGAATCTCCGACCGTTTGATCTCATATTCCGTCTCCTGCCAAGTGCCATCGTTCAGGAAATTGGCAGAATATTCCTTGCCGTTCATTTTGAATTCGGCTTCCCATTCTTTGTCATTTTCCTTGTCCCACTTGGCATTTTGGGCATCAGGGAATTTCTTGTGGAAAGCTGCCTCCACAGCTTTCGGGGCGGTTTCACTTTTCTGTCCGCAGGCAGCGGTTGCGAGAAGCGCAACAGAGAGCGCAATGAGCATTGACTTTTTCATAGTGTCTGACTTTTAGTTTAAATCTATGGTCAAAGCTCATGCACGAATTGGTAGAAATTCTGAATCTTCCAGTATCTGGAGAAGTATATTTCACTCCTCGCTGTCTTCGTTCTCCTCGCTCTTGTAGGTCTTTTTCATTGAAGAACCGTCTGCGGTGATCTCCACTTCCACTTTCTCATCAGCATTTTCCAGTTCAAACGCATATACGTTTCCCAATGCGCGCTCAGACAGTTCGGTTTCTTGCACCTCATGGTCTGGAAATTGGGTGTCTATCGTATGCATTACATCTTCTGGAACCTCAGCAAGCGAGATCTCATATTCGGTTTCCTTCCACGTTCCATCCTTCAGAAAATTGGCCGAATATTCCTTTCCGTTCAGTTCAAATTCCGCTTCCCATTCGTTGGCGTTTTCTTTTTCCCATTTCACTTTCTGTGCATCAGGGAATTTCTGGTTGAAAGCGGTCTCCACTTCTTTCGGAGTGTTTTCAGCTTCCTTTTCGCTGTGGCCGCAGGCCGAAGCAAGCACCAGAACAGATAATAGTACGGGGAATGATCTTTTCATGATAAATGAGGCTATGAAAGTTGTTGAATTAGATTTTCAAGTTTTGATGGAGAATGCATGCATTCCGTTTTCGAAAGCGTAAGAAATGTTCCAACGGTAACGCCCGCAGATCTCCTTTGCAATGGCCAGTCCGAGGCCGCTGCTCTGGCTGTTTTCGGATGAGTGCGAGAACCGCTCAAACAGTTTGGCCTCATCCAATTTTCCATTTCCCGAATTGGCAATGGAAAAGTCGTTTTTCTCCAGTTCGATGATGATGGTGGCGCCCGCCTGGCTGTGCGTTATGGCGTTGACCAGCAGATTATTGACCAGCATTTCCAGCAGCGTTCGGTTGCACTCCACAACGGTGTCTTCAAGCGTTACACGTTCTACCGAAAGCTTTTTTTCGGTGATGTGATCTTCCAGCAGTTCGAGGCTTTCGTTGATGGTTTCTGAAACGGAGACCTTTTCCACATCACCGAACTGTTGGTTCTCGATCTTGGCCAACAGCAGCAGGTTCTTGTTGATGCGCGAAACGCGCGAAAGCGGCACCGAGATGCCTGCGATCAGCTCGGCCTGTTCTTCTTGCAGCGATTCGTGCTGTAGCAGCAGCTCCAATTTGGAACGCAGCACCGCCAACGGTGTCTGTAGTTCATGCGAAGCATTTTCAATGAACTCCTTCTGCTGATTGTACGTGGAAACGCTGCGCAGGATCAGTTGCTCCACGGTGCGGTTCAGCTGATCGAATTCCTCAATGTCGCTTTTTTCGAAGTGGATGTTCGGGTTTCTGTTCAGGTCGAATGCGGTCAGTTTTTCCAGCGTAGCGTAGAATGGTTTCCACACGTGCTTGGAGATCTGCCTGTTGAGGATGATGAACCCGAGCAGCAGCAGCACGAAGAACAGCACCGTGACCGCAGCAATGGCGCTTAGGGTCTCATCGGCCTCTTCCACGTTGGTTTCCGTTCGCAGCCGATACGTCCTTCCGTTCACATTGATGTACGATTGCAGCCCACGGAAACGGTCGGTCTCCAGTTCGTTGCCGAAATCGGTGGTACGCGTAACGGTGTAGAGGCTGTCCTTCGGGCCAACGGTCTTTGGCATCGGTTCCAGCGTGGTGCCCGGTTCCAACACTTTCCAAAGTGCCAGCATGCGTTCCAGTTCCTGCGGATCAAGCGCTGTGCCCGTCAATTTGTTCTCAATGCGCTGCTTGATGATCTGGTTGTGTTCATCCAGTTCGCTGAGCCAGATCCGGTCTACCACCACGTAATACACAGGAACGCTACAGGCCAGCAGCAGCAGGGCATACAGCGCAAAATAACGCAGCGGTCTGTTTAGCAGTTTGCTCATGCCTTCCATTTGTAGCCCGCTCCGTAAACGGTGGTCAGGTAGTTGCCGTAATTGGCCTCGGTGAGTTTCTTTTTCAGGTTCTTGACATGTGCATACACAAAGTCGTGGCTGTCCATCATATCGGCCAGATCGCCCGAAAGGTGTTCGGCCAACGCACTTTTTGAAATGACCTTGTTGCGGTTGCCCAAGAACAACAGTAAGAGGTCGAACTCCTTCCGCGTAAGCATAACAGGCACATCATGCACCGTTACCGCGCGGGCGGGAACATCCACTTTCAGTTCGTTCTGTTGCAACACATTTGCAGTATCGAACTGTTTTCTGCGGATAACGGAGAAGATGCGTGCTGAAAGTTCGGCCAGATGGAACGGTTTTGCGAGGTAGTCGTCCGCCCCGATCTTCAGCCCTGCCACCTTATCTTCAATGGAATTTTTGGCCGAGATGATGATCACCGCTTCCTGTTTTCCCTGTTCGCGCAATGCTTCCAAAATACTGAGGCCACTTCCATCAGGCAGCATCAGATCCAAGAGAATGCAATCGTAATCGTACATGCCGATGCGTTCCATGGCGCTGTCCTTGTCGGGAGCCACTTCGCAACGGTACTGTTCTCCCGAAAGGTACTTCACCATGTCGGCAGCCAGTTCGCGTTCGTCCTCTATGATCAGGATTTTCACACAACGAATGTAACGGGCAAATTCTGAAGAGATTTGGAATTTGGAGTAGCTACGGTTTGAGAAAAGTTAAACTTGATGAACCTCAACCCTTCAGAACCGCAAGCGGAGTTAGTTCTACCAAGATTTCGGCAAGGTCTCTTTGGTTATTCATAACCATATTGATGTCCTTGTAAGCTGAGGTTGCCTCGTCCAGATCTTTCGTATTACGGATGGAATGAACCACGCCTATCTTATCAAGGTGAGCAATTTCCTCTTCCAAGTTTAGCTCGCGCTGTGCTTGCTTTCTACCAAGCTTTCGACCCGCTCCGTGCGAACAGGATTCGAAACTTTCTGGATGACCCAATCCGCGAACGATGTAGGAGTTGGTTCCCTGCGAACCTGGAATCATACCCAATTCGCCTTTTCGGGCACGTGTAGCCCCTTTTCGGTGTACAAGGACATTACTTCCGAAATGGTTCTCCCAAGCAGCAAAGTTGTGCGACTCGTTGATCATCTCACCTGTTCCGAACTCGCCAGCAACCTCAGTTAACGCTTCCATCATTCGGGTCATCATCAGCTTTCGGTTGGCGTACGCAAACTCCACGCAGTACTCCATTTCAGCGAAGTAGTTTTTCGCTTCAGGAGTTTCAATTGGCAGGAATGCCAGATCCATGTTTGGAGTTACCGAAGAATGGTAGCGCTCATTCAACGTTTTAGCAGCCTGATTGTACCAACTTGCTACGCTATGGCCAAGGTTTCGGCTTCCGGAGTGGATCATAACCCACACAAAACCGTCATTTCCTTTCTGAATTTCGATGAAGTGATTTCCACCACCCAAAGAACCGATCTGCTTGGTTGCTTTCACATATTGACGGCTCACGATCTCCAAGTCTTCGTGGCCTTTTGGCATCAACGATTCATCCTGAGGCTCATCATGCCAGTTGAATCCAAGCGGAATCAATTTTCGGGCAACGCCCAACGTTGCTTTCAATTGGTCTTGATCCAAATGTTCGATGCTGGTTTTCATGGCGCACATACCGCAACCGATATCAACGCCAACCGCATTTGGAACAATAACTCCCTTTGTGGCGAGGATGGAACCGATAGGCATTCCGTAGCCTTGATGACTATCTGGCATCAGCGGAATATGTTTGAAGGCAAATGGAAGATTTGCCAAGTTTTTGGCTTGTTCCAAAGCTCCTTCTTCAAGGTCGTCCAACCACATTTTGATTGGCAAACGTTCTGTGCTAACTACTTTTTTCATCTCTTATTTTCTTAATTCGAGACCAAAGGTTTTGCACTACTGCGCAGTCTTTTTGCGTAGGGAGAAATTTCTCAATTTCGGATTGAAATTCAGTAGCGAGACTTCTTTTGATTCAGCATGAATCGAGTGCGGTCTTTATGAATTTCACGATCGGTCGGGTTCAAATTTTTCAGATGTTCAGTTATTTGAGGAGCTTTCTCCATCCGATCGGCAATAATGTCATATGCCATTTCCCGTAAATAATCGGTGGCTTTATCTTGCTGGATATGTTTCAGGGAAACACGTAGGAACATGTCCGAATCCTCGGGATTCAGGTGGTTTTCATATGTCTCAATGATACTCGACCTGAGACTGTCTTCGTCTGGCTGGTTTTTTAAGAATTGCGATAGACACTGCTGCTGTTCAATTTTGTTTACCCACCCATCAATTAACAGTTTCTGAGCCGCATTGAAATCTCCGATTTTGTGTAGGTGAATGTCTGATGCCAGCACATATCGCTTGCCAGCAATGTTCGATTCAATCGCACGCAAATAACTCTTGTTGGCTTCATTGCGATTGCCGATTTCCCTGTAGAGGTCACCAACCTTTTCGTGCTTTTTTAGCTCTTTGTAGAGCTTTATGGCCTCTTGGGTCATTTTACCGGTCTCATAGCACTTTGCGGCCTTATCCTTGTGGTGCGATTTCAGGTAGAGCGCAGCAGCCTCCGGGTACAGCCCTCCTTCTTCAAGACATTCGGCAGCCATTAATGGAAGCTTCAATAATTTGAGATACACGAAAGCGGCTTTTTCGTATTCACCGTTATTACGCAATTGCGTAGCAGTTTGCAGATAAGTGGTCCGTAAAGTGCCGTATTCATCGCTTCCTATAATGGTACCACCACCAGAACTGCTTGTTGAGTCTCCGAAAAGCGACAAGGTTCCCCACAGTTTTGAAAGACGTAATTCCCCAGGTTGATGTCCACGCGAGGTTCCTGCCTCATCCAGCGGAATGGCATACTTCAACGCCTCAAAAGGATCTTTCTCAAACATGTTCAGCAATTTTTTGAGCTCCTTCTGATTCCGCTCCTCCAGACCTTCAAAGTCTTGCATCATTTGTTCTGCCAGCTTGGAGCCTTTGCTGCCGAAAACCAAGTCTAAGGCCTTGTCCAGTAACGAACCTGTAGCGGTTTTGGAAGTATCGGTGCCCGTAACATTTTTTTCTCCCTTTTGGCTCGATTTGAAGAGAGCACCGTAGGCTGCCAATCGGAGTTTTTCCCATAGGTTCAACGGTTTGTCTTTCAGCTTCTGCCGTTTTGGAAAAACATTTTCCTCCAAATTCTTGAGAGAACTTTCTTCGTCTGGAGGGATTACCTGAAAGCTTCGGATCTGCGAGGGAATGACCACACCGCTCTTCGGCCTGACAGCAAAAATGGAAACTTCCGTTGGCATGGATAGATAATCCACCAGGGAAAGGGGTTCTCCGAATTCAACGGTTCCAACAACAGGGTGGAAAAGAAACTTATTGGAACCGAAAATCCGATCGTAGTGGCTGTCGTCTAAGACCGGGGTAAGTTGGGTGCGTTCTGCAATGAATACATTCGGACGAATGCGCTGACAGAGTTCATTTTTTCCAATTGACCTTGGGTTCAGCTCTTCTGAACGTTCTACAAAGCAACCCCAAATGCTGTTGGCTTTTAAACCTGGAATAGGATAGAGTTGAACCGTATTCAGATTCATTCCTAATGACTGTAATTCCAACACCCACTGCTTAACGCTGCCGGAGCGAATGATGAAACCGAACAGCGGAAACCCATTATTGTCAGATGTCTTGAGCTTAAGTTCCATGAGCTAGTATCTGGGAAATAAATGGGTCAACATATTCTTGGCAGAAGAAGTCAGGTGTTACGATTACTTGCAACATCATTGCCTCATCTGTTGGGAAGTAATCTGCGCGAGCCCCGAGTTCTTTCAGTTGCTCTATGAAGGCTTTAACCTTAACCTCATTCAAATAGCACGGAATGGTGCAAGGCCTATTGTCTATTAGTTCTTTGGCGGTTTTCAAAGAAAGTTCGGTGTTGGAACGAATGGATTTTATGACGGCCAAAGGTGTATCATCAATCGATTTGAGATGAACATGAAACTGCGGCTTACGCTGGTAAAAGGTATTGCCAGAGAATGATGTGTTTGTGGCAACACCTAATGATAGTTCCAAAGCCGATGGAATAAAGATTGAAGGAATTGATGGCGAGGAACTTTCAAGCACAATCATTCCAGAACGAACCATATGCACTTTGCTGCCATCTGGAAAAACGAAAACGCCATTTCCAAGAGGCTCTGCTTCGGCCCTGTAAATGCCCGGATCATTCAGTTTCAGTTTAAAGTGATGGCTATGGTTAAGATGGAACTGATGCTTATTGAACTGCAAGTTTCCATCTTGATTAATGACCACTTTTTCTAGCTTCTTTAGAATGCTATCTCCGTGATAGAGATAGCCGTTCACTTCAGCTATCTCCTTATCTCGAACCGTACGCAGATCATGTGGCTCAATTAGGGTAAAATCGGATTGATGAACATTCCCTGATAGGTCAATCATCCATGAGCCTTTGCCATTGTAATGATGGAAGCCATTACCAGCATATACAAACTGGAGACCCCTGGCATTTTTCCAGTGTTCGAACTTACCTGACACTTGTTCCTGGGTCTCTACGTTCACAATGCAGAACTCTCTGGTGTCTTGTTTGAACAGGAAAACATGGTTAACACCATCTGGAGCAAGAACCACCTCAAAGAAGCTGCATTTGAAAGGCAACTTCTGGATGATCATCTCCCAACCTATCTCATGCACTTTTCCATTGTTAACGTGAAGTCGGAAAAGCGCATATTCTTTATCAATTTTAAACAGGTCGCCTGCAACGTTCGGTCGGATTCCAAGATGACCTTGGGCATTGCGGAAAAGTATTGGAATGTGCCCTTCAATAGACTCTTCGGCATTATCTCTGGCCAAACTCCTTGACCAAAGATCTTGCAATGGAAGGTCAATCCGCTGATTATGCTTCAGCCCTTTTCCTTGTCTTTTGTAAATATCTATGGCGCCAAAGGCGTCTGTACGAATGAGGTAAGTGATTGCTTCTGCATTTTCCAATCGTACCCGCTGCATCGAAGAATCACTATCCGTAGTCTTTTCGGTAATAAGAAAGGTCTCTCCTTGAGTGGGTTTCGGTTCCTCAAAGTATCTGTCCAAACCCTTAGCGGCAGATAAAGATGGTTTTACCTTTTCCAATGCGTCAATCAGTCCTTCAACCGAGTCGACCTTTACCGGCTCAAAGTCATCTCCAACAACAATGGTCTCGCACACCATATCGGTCTTGGGGTGGTTGGTAATGGCTATTGCCAAAGAGAACGCCAGTGTTTTTGGGGTTCCCCAATTCTTAACTGATGCATCAATAAGGATGGTTCGTTTCAGGTTGTTTGCGTCCGGTGGCGATTCCTGATTGAGGTAAAGCGACTCATTATTGGCAAGACGTGTAAGGAACAGAAGGTCATCGTTTGCAAATTCTGAAATGAGTAGCCGGTCGAAATTGCCCTTGTTCGCAATGTCAGCGACACCTCCGTTGGCCTGTTGCGCGGTTGCATGGCTGTGAAAAGGAAGGTTCAGACCTGCCCAAAGCGTTTTAACCAAAGCACCAACCCGTTCGGTGCTTTTGGTGCCCAGTAATTCATCAACAAGGTCTTTGGGTTTTTCGGGCGCAGATACGGCAGGATCAACCACATCTGTGATTGGTTGCGTTCCGAACATGGCGTTGGCCAAAGAGTCTGAATCCTGGAACTTGAAATGAAGTATTGAAAGCGGTTCAAACTCCTGCTTTACCACATTGCCGGAAACAACCATGATCTCTTCAAAATCTCGTAGTGCGAAGGTTTCCAGCCATTTGAAATCTTCCAGAGCCTGTTTTACCGAACCGATGTTGTGGCAATTTCTGAACACAGATTCCAATAGAACAATTCGTTTGTGCCGATCAGCATACCAGTAATGTAGCTTGTTCAGATCATGTAGGAATGCAAATCCGGCCCTGCACATGCTTTGAACATGAGGCTCCAGGTCGATTTTCTCAATGATGGCCTCGATCTTTTCTAGGTTGGCCTTACCGTTGGAATCGGTAGCTACAATTGCCAGCAAAAATGTTCCGAACGGGGGGAAACCATTGCTGCGTAGTGGTCCAAGACATTCCTTGAGTAGTTCTGTATAGGCAATCGTGTTGCCATTGGGTATGGCAATAACGGAGGCGTCCTCCCACATCCAGAAATAGTTGGTGTATGGCTGTAGAAATCGAGACTTCACGGAAGTTCTGTTTGATTAGCGGATAAACGGACAGAACTGCGCGAAAGTGGTACAACATTCTCTTTTGGAACCGTAAAGAATCTGGCATCCTCACTCCAAACAAACAGGTTGGTTCTTTCGGCATCCATTCTTAGGTGCATTTGTTCGGCAAGGATGTAGAGTTCAAATTCAGATCCGATAGGAACAATGGCCTGACCTTGTTGGTAATATGCTTTACCGTTGAGGGGTAAAAGTGGTCGTCCGAACACCAACGCCTCGTTTTCGTTCAACCGAACCCACGAAAGCCCTTTTAAACGAATAGTCGGAGCTGCAGAGGTGTATGTTTCGAGTGTTTGCAGTTTGACTCTGAGTACGTTCGGTTCGTGCTCAATGTTTGACTCAACCAATTGCACATCCCATTGCTGGTCAATGCCAAAAAAGTTATGATTCAATGAGCCCAGTGTCACATCAACCGCACGATTGATGGGCGTCCATAGTAACGATGTTGGCATTTTCATGGCTGGAAGCAAACTTCCCGTAGGAAACAGGTTGCCACAACGCTCGTAGTAGGTTGATTTGTTTGGTATGACAAGTACAACGGTAGCGTTGATCAACGCCTCGCAGAATCCCGTAACCCAGGTTTTGGTACCATCTCGGGCAACCTTTAGGTGCTGATAAGACATAAGGCCTCGGAGCGCCTCATCATCCCCACCATCAATTACTAGGTAGTAGTTCAGACCGCTTTCAGCATTTCTTCCCACAACGATTCAATTTCTTGTGTTATATGATCACGCTTAACGGCTTCTTTTATCCACGCACAACGGGTTTGTAAAAACCGAAGTTTATCCTTGATCACGTTCTGTTCTTCGAAACTCAATCCGCCATGTTCCCATTTGTCTTTTAGGATGGTTACGTCTTTCATCAATTCCTCTGGGTCTGGAACCTTATTGAATTTGGCTTGCGGATGTGCCTGTTGATTTTGATCCTGATCGATAACGTTATCTACTACACCGGCCAATATTTCTACCTGTTCCTCGGTGTCCCAAATGTATTTGAGCACCCAGAGGTCGCTAAGTATGGCCTGTTTTCTGCCGCTGATTATGGCACTTGCAGCAATCAGATTTTGAATCTTCACCGCTCTACGGTCAGAAATGGCAATTCCCGTATTTCGTAGGTTATGTACCAGATTGACGTAAGGTTCCAATATCGGACTGAGATCTACTTCTTTGGTGGCACTCTGTAGCGTTTTAATATCCTCAGGAGTTACCGTAGGCCTTACCACTTCGTTGGTCTGTCCCAACTTTCGTCCAGCCAATAGTACCTGATCCAAAAGGTCGGGGTCAACGTAATCGCATTGTATCCTTATCAGAAAGCGGTCAAGAAGAGCGTTGAGGGTCTCGTCTTCGGGTAGCACATTGCTGGCCCCCACAAACATGAGTGCTGGTAGTTTTCTGGTCTCGCGTCCTCTCCTGAATATTTTCTCATTCAAAGACAGTAGCAAGCTGTTGAGTATAGCGCTGTTTGCGTTGAATATCTCATCTAGAAAAATGAGTGAGGCTTCTGGCAACATGCCTTCTGTATTTGTAACCAGATCACCTTCTTTCAACCTCCGAATATCGAATGGGCCGAAAATCTCGTTGGGCTCTGTAAAGCGGGTAAGTAGATACTCGAAGTTTCTCCCATTCTCTACACTGTCAGATAATGCTCTTACAATGGCACTTTTTGCGGTTCCAGGAGGGCCAAGCAGGAACGCGTTCTCATTGGCAACAAGACTGATTCCGAGCAGGTCAATTATCTCATCTTTTCCTACAAAGGAGTCTTTGATGTGCTGTAGAACAGCATTGAGTTTTACTATTTCGTCATTCATTTTCTAATTCTGTAAAAGTGCTCCAATAGTGGTTGCTGTGAATGCCCAAACTTGCCTTCACCCAGGGCTGTAATACATATAGTCTTGCAAGGTCTTGCCTTTGGTACTCAATGACTCTATCTACGTAAAGCTGTAAGACACAGCTATCGGCCAAAATGCGCTCAAAATTCAGGTCAGAAACGTCCTTTATGGATGGAATTCCTGAGTAATGCCAAGTGTTAAGTATTGTTTCGATTATTGGAATGAGTTTGTCCTCTGGCTCAATAACCGATAAATGTTTGCCTAACGCAGGAAGAAATCGCAAGCAAAGATCGGCCGATAAGATGGCACTTGCGTCAATATCGTTCTCCCAATTGGGTAGTAGATCTTCCAATTCTCCATCTTGATGTTTTCTATGTAACAGTAGCTGCGCTGATACATACACAACTTCAGCGGCCCAAATGGCCGCATTGGCATTGAACGATGGTGCGTTGGATGGGTATTCCACCTGCTCAAATGCATACTGTTCTTTGAGGTAAATTCCCAGTTCCGTTCGGTCAGACTCAGTTACAAACAGAATGTTATCATATAGGATAACTTCTTCTGATTCTCTCAATGACTTCACCATTTTTATAACCGAGGAGGTACTCATTCAATCTGCAATGAGGTAAAAGTTCGATGCAATGTTAAAAGATAATTGCTGATGCAAAGGTTTTGCACTACTGCGCAGTCTTTTTGCGTAGATCGATTTATATTCAAAAAATGAAGAATTTGAACGTGCCAGTACCTAACCGGAAATTTGATTCAACTTTCTTCTATAGCTCCAGAGCCAAAGAAAAAATACAATTGCCAGATACCAGACAATACTTGGTTCAGACATTGGTTCGGTCTCTTCCAGATCGAAGTTCGCATCGCTATTGAGAACCTCTTTCTGCTTGTGAAGAAGTGCCTTTTTCTGAGCCTCATTTTCCAAGCTGATGTAGGAAGTGAGCGGGGTCAGAATTCCGGATGAAATGCTGGATCTTACCGCGTTCAACCAGCCGTTCTCTCGCTGAGGATAAAGAGCCAAGGTTCTAAGGTCAGATTGCAGGGCCAATGCCAATTCCCATTTGTTGTGTGGCTCTGAGGCGAGAGAATCGAATAGGATCTCAGCTTCATCATCGGTATTCAAAAACCAATTAGACCCGTTCCAATTCAATTGATGTGTGGGTTCCGGTGCAATCAAAGAGGATGTGAATTCAGTTGCGATTTCGGCAGACTCCAGGTCAAACTTTTGGATGTTTCCGTCAGGGCCTGCGGTGAAAAAGCAGTTCATGTCAGGTGACGTGAACATGAAATCGCTGAAGCCTTCGAGAATGGATACTTTGGTGAAATTTGAAACAAGCATGACGAAGACCGGACATGAACCTCCATGGTTTTTCCAGTTCTTTCTCAATTCCCTCTTCATCAGAAATTCCGGATAAAAACCGCCTTCTTTCTCTACCGACATGGCGTCTTTTTCCCAAGTTTCCCCATCCAATTCTTCGAAATTGTAATTGCCGGCCCAGTATCGTACCGTGCCATTGTCTCCGAGAGATTGATTCAACTTATCCATTACCTCATCAAGCGAGGCTTCGTCCCAAGATGAGGTGTTCGACCTATCAATGATGATATGGTATTCCGGTGATCTTACCGTTCGATTCAGCTCTTTTTTTGCTTTTTCAGGAATGAAAAGCGCTTGGCCGTCCATGATCTCAAACGCAGTTGCAGTCTCCTGTTGGCCATGTTCTTCACCCAAAGGAATGACCCTGCCACCAATAGTTACTCTGATCGGTTGCTTGTGTATGAATTCCACTCCCGTTGTACGTGGTTCACTTCCAGTAACTGGAAAGACCTTTAAGCGATACCGATTCTCAGCAATTTCATCCAAAATTCCCGGATCCCGCCTTGTATTCACAATATTGTTGTAAACCCAATTGGCCGTGCGTTTTTCAGCAAGGATGCCATACTCGCGTTTGCCTTCAATATCCAAGTAGTAGTTGGAAACATGGCAATCTGGCGGAACCTCAATGTATGTTCTGAACTCGGTGAGGTCATTCGAACCGGTGCTGACCTTCAAATGTGCGTAACTTGTCCAGAACTCTCCGTTGTAGGAAGATTCAACGATTACCGTATCCAAAGTGGCATTGCGCGTGGGCAAAGACCACCAGTTTCTCCAATGTCTTGACTCCTCGTAGGGCTTGCCCATGAAAACGGAAGAAATATCGTCCAACTTCTTATCCGATAACATCAGGTTATCCAGAACGATCCAGTTGTAATAGGAGTCCAAAAACGGGGTATGACTACTGTTTCTCAACTTGGCGTCATCAATGTGATCCAACAGTCGCGTCAGTCTTTCAGTATTGAACTCAGGTCGGCTTTCATCTTCGAAACTTCGTTCATACAGAAAACTGAAAACCATATCAAGCTGATGCCTGTCGAGTTTGTAGTTGATGGTAAGCATTGCGGGCAGAACCATCAGGCAAATAATAAATACTGACCGAACCACAATCTTCGGTGTTGTATAGGACAGGAATTCCATGTCTTGGCGAAGGGTGGTTACCTGTAGTACAAAGACCACCAAAGGCGAAAGCATCAGAAAACCGAGTCCGACTGCAAGTATTGCGAGAATGGAAAGCGGTAGATAAGGCAAGAAAACAGCCCCAAAGTAGAGAATGAATGAAAAGAGTATGGAACGCGCTATAAAGAGCAACCACCTCAGTCTAACGGTTGAAGGATTCGGTAGGCTGACCACAATTCCGTTGAGAACGGCAAGGATGTAGTAAAGCGGGTGACTGAAATCTCCGAATAGCCCTTCCGTAAATCCGAATACAACATGGTTGAACACCAAGCCGGCAACAGGAAACACAATGGTGAAAAGAACCTTCAGTATAAGGGTCAAAGTATCGCGCTTTTTGCTCTTTACCGAGAGGATGTATAGAAAACGAATAACGAATGCTACCAGTAGGCACGTAAAGAACACCAGGATGTAGGTGGGCAGATACTTGAGTATCCACAGGTCTGTTGATCGGGTGCCGAAAGAACCCATGAGGAATGCGGCTGCCGAAACAATGGCAGGAATAAGAACTATCGGTCCCAAGTTTACCCAAGCATTGTTCGATCTTGGTTGAGGAGTGTACTGCAACACCAAGAGAATGAGCGCATGCAGCGCACTTGGAATAATGAATGTGTATGGGTAGATCGACAGATCGGAAGAGGTGAACATCCAACTCGGAATATTGAAAGGAAGAACCTCATCTATGAATGCAAAAAACAGGGTGAGATTGAAAATGCTCAGAAAAAGGAGCAGCCATGAGACCCAAAGGCCAACAGAACCGCGTCTGAACATGAGCACAACCGAATAGCTCAGAACGATGAAAGCAAGAGCACCAAAGTAAACTCCGTAGTTGAACCAGATCTGCTTTTGCTCCTCATTTAAAAGAGAATTAATAACGTCATACGTTTCATAGAAGAAAAGAATCAAAAGTGCATACGGAAGTGCCGTACTGAGAATAAGCCAAATAGGCGATTTCAGTTTGTCCATTGTTTCAGAATTTGGTTAATGGTGATGTAGTAGAGGATTGAAAAGATCAGGAACGAGAAAATGCCGAATGCCTCATGGGCGAACCTATCAGGAAACCAACTGAGGGTTTGCGATACTTTAAGCAGATCGAGGCTCAGCAGTATGCGCGAGGCATTGACAAGAATGGTCGATATATAGGCCATGAGGATCACAACTGAAGTTTTGACCGCAGAACTGAATCGCCAAAGTGGCCCTGTCATCTTCCAGATAAGGAATAGACCTATTGCATTCAATACATTGAAAAACAAGAACCCAGAACATGAAGCATTGATACTGATTGCACCGGTGGTCTGCACGTAACCAAAGGCTGGGAAGTATTGAAACTGGCTGTTTTGGAAATGCCCAACAAGAAGTTGTATCGGGTAGAGAAGAAACTGAAGTTGGTCATTGGAAAGTCCACGATTAATGGCTCCCGCTACACCCAGATAGGTCAGCAACACCAGTAGTGTGGTATTGCCAAACCAGTTTGTGGGTTTCGCACGTTCAGAACGTTCAATGATACTCATGTACGGCCTCTCTCATTCGATGGCAAGCTAAACATGAATGTGGCGAGTTAATTGTGTAACCTCGCGAATTTTTGGATTTATTGGGAATAACAAGCCTCTTTTAAAGGTTTGTGATGTGTTGGACCGGAACCTGATCCGTTAACCAAACTCCATTGTTTGAGCGGTAAAATGTGTGGCCTTGCTGCTGCATTTCCAGAGCTTGGATAACGAGTACTATTGGTTTTCCATAGCGTTGCCCAACCGAATGTGCCACTGCTTGGTCTTCCGAAAGATGTACATGATGGCGTTGCTGTTTGGTCAGCCCAAATTCTTTGATGGAATCCAAGTTTCGGGTAGCCGTTCCGTGATACAGAAATTCTGGTGGAGTGAGTTCTTGTAGCTCCAAGTTCACATCGATAGAATGCCCTTGGTTGGCTCTTATACTTGTTCGATCGGCCGAAAACGCAAACCGTTGCTTGTCGTTTGTTTCAACCACAAAACCGAGTTCATCCATGGTTATCGGTTTTCCGTGTTCCGCCATTTTAGATAGAAGCGTATCCACATTTGCCCAGCCGTTTTCATCCAACTCAATGCCAACGGTTTCTGGCTTGTGTCTCAGTATCAAACTCAGGAATTTGCTCGCACTTACAACCTGTTTCTCGTTCATCAGATAGGTTCTTGTTCAAGGATGTTTCTGAACGTTCTGCCCGGCAGAACGCAATAGATAGGGATTTGAATTCCAAGTTTGTGCTTGAGTTCAGCTACCTGTTGCAGAATCATCTCATCAGAATAGCGCGAGGAAAAATGACCAAGCACCAACTTTTGAATGTTGCTCGAAGCCACCATTTCCAAAACATCATCCAACGTGCTGTGCTTGTTGCCGTGTCGTTTCACCGAATTGCCATCATCACCAACCAAAAATGTCGCCTCATGGATCAGTACTTCTGTGTTTGTCCAGCGGTTCGGGTCTTCTACAGGCGTATCGCCAGAAAAGCCGAAAACTTCGGTTTCAATCGTCTCGGTTATGTGATCTCGGCCTTCTGTTGCTATCAGTTTATTCAACTCGTTGCGCGGCATTTCTGCAAATTCTTGCTTCAGTTTTTTCTTCTGTGCAATCACTTTGTAACTGAGGCTTTTGTCCATGTCTCCGGTTACTGGAACGTGTCCGTTTCGCACCGCTCGCACCAGTTTGTCCTTCCCGATGACAACTTCATCACCATTGCGCAATGGTTTCCAAATAGCATTGGCTACATGTGGGTCGAATTTGGAAAAGAACTCCTCCATGGCAGGGAAAGAACCGCAGTCAGCGGGATAGTAGATGATCGGAAAACCTTCCCGAGCGTTGAGTTGCAAAAACTGCCCCAGTCCCGTTAAATGATCACGGTCGGCATGCGAAATGAACACGTGTTTCACTTTTCGCGCTTTGTGCAATAAGGAACTCACAATACCATCTCCTCCGTCAAACAGGATACCCAGTTCCTCCACAAAATACCATGTGGAGAAAAGTGCGGTTGAATATCCTGTGATGGTGAATTCCATTTCGCCACAAAAGAACGGCTTGTTCCGGTTGCGGCAAAGTCCGAGTTAAACCAAAGACCATCGGGCGTTGGTTATGTCTTTGCGGAGCTTATGCTTTTCAACGGCCTTCCTGACCTTAGTGTATAACACCTCGTAATTTCCGTTGTCTCCGATGTCGTGCCTTTCGCCTTTGTGGTTGATTGCTACCCAATATTCAAATCCCATTTCGGCCCAAGGGTCATCGTCTTTGTGAATAATAACTCGGCCTTTTTCTTCGGCATATTCTAGTTCCTTATAACCCACGAATTCTTTCATATACACTTTTTCCAAGGCGCAGCTAAACCCAGTAATCGGAATGAAGAAGAGCGTATAATGAAGTTTGAACGATCTAGGCCCTACGACAATTCTATAGCCGATTGCCGTGCAAGAAATAAACAGGCTGACGGCCAAGATTACAATGGAATAAAGACCGAAAAACGAGTACGGCTCCTCGAAAGGTTCGTCCAGTATCCGAAACACAATGAGAACCAGAATTGGATGAACGAACGTGGCAATCATGGAATAGAACAACATTCCGAATTTCCATGAAAAGCCGAAGATGTAGGTTCGCTGTCCAAACTCAATGTTTCCAATAAAGTCGAATGGGTTTTTGATATTGTTGCCAATAGGCTTTCTCGGTTCTGTGTCGGCCCTTTGGCTTAATTCCTCCAGCCTCTCTTGGAACAGCCCCATAAAACCGGCCAATGCGAAAAACAGAATTCCTATCAACGCCACAGCTGAAAAACCTTCTGAGAGAATCAATACTATGCAGCCCATTGAGGCCGCAAAGCATCCAAATACATATACGTATCGCCAAATGGTTTCGGAACTGGTGGTTTGATATTCCAACCACAATTTCATCGTCAACTTTCTCAACGTCTTCATGGCTAAGATTTAATAGGTCAGTTCATTTTTTGAATGACGCTTGACACAGCTGTGCATGATGGACCGATAGTCCAACAGTGATGGAATGCTACCGATTGTCGCTAATTCCCTACTCAGATTGGTTCTGGCGGCCACTTCCAATTCAGTTCGGAATGTTGCTGTTCGGTAGATGAACGGTTGGCTGAGCGTGGCTTTCAGAAACCGCTCTCGGCCTCGTTTGTACATGAATTTGGGACACGATTGAAATTCGAGTTCCACCGCCTTGCAGTAAGCGTCATATTGACTCCCAGCTGAACCAAGAACAGCCAGGTCCATGTCAAGGAAAAGGAGAAGGTCGGGACTTTCGTCCTTTGCCTCAACCTTGTGCAATTTTGTAGCAAGGATCATTCGCACAACCGATGCGCGTGTTTCCTTTGGAATTCCCAATTCCGCCATGGCCAAGATTGCTTGGTCGGCACTGTGGCGCTCGTTGCTGCTGCTACCTGCTATGTAGATCAGATCATGAAAGAAAGCTGCCAGTTGCAAAGCTTCCTGATTGCTGATCTCCGCTTCATGCTTTTCAATCAGCAAAAGCAGATGTTCTACGTGACTTAGATTGTGGTAATGGCGGTCGGGTGCAGTGAGATCTCCGACAATTTTATCGAACCATTTTTGAGCTGATCTCGGGTCGGAATTGTAGCTTTTGGTAAGCTGAAACCATGTTTTTTCGATGCGGTCCATGTCAATAGCTTTTTGTTTGATTCAAAGCTATCGGGGCTAAAAACCGCCTGCATTGATGTATGGTAAGAAATCAGCCGGAGGCGAAATTCTTCCGAATTCTGCTCAAAGATTCTGGCGTTACGCCCAGATAAGATGCCACATAATGATGCGGGATCTGGTTCATCAACCCTGGGTAAAGTTTGAGGAATGATTCGTAGCGCTGTGTGGCGTTATGGTATTGCAGCGATTCAATCCGTTCGAGTGCCAACAGGTAATTCTGCTCGGCCATTAAACGACCTAATCGCTCAAAACTTGGGAAGCGATTATAAAGTTCCTGTAGTTGGCTGTAATTGATCACAAGCACCTCCGCATCGGTAAGGAACTGAACATATTCGCGCGATGGCTTCTGTTTCAGAAAACTGACAAATGATGAAACCAGCGGATTTCTGGTGGTTGTATTGAAGTAGTCGGTGATCTCTTTTCCGTCATGCAAATGGTAGACCCTTCCGATGCCTGTTTGCAGCACCGCGATCTGCGTACATGTGGTATCTGGCGAACTGAAAAACGCTCCTTGCTTGACACTGACGGAACGTGCCATCTGCACCACGGCCATCAACTCTTCGTCAGAGAGTTTGGTCAGTTTTTGAAAGGATTCGAGCCAAGGAGTCATGAGATTGCGGAATCTTATCGCAGAAAGTTAGGTGAATCCGCCAAAAGGCTTTCGTAGATGCGATAATTCTCATCATCGAAGCATACAAAAACTACTTCTGTAAGATGGATTGGGGCGAACTCAGATATTGTTTCCACCGCAATTACCGCAGCTTTGATCTTCGGGTATCTATAAATGCCCGTGCTGATGTTCGGAAACGCAATGGTCCGTGACTCTAGAGAATCGGCCAATTCCAACGAATTCCTATAGCAACTGGCTAACTTTTCGGCTTCGTTGGAAGAGTCGTTGTTCCATTTTGGACCTACGGTGTGGATTACAACTTGTGCGTTTAAATCACCAGCTGGAGTGTAAACGGCCTTGCCTACAGCACAACCTCCTTGTCGGTTTCTGATCTCTCTGCAAGCCTCCAGAATTTTAGGCCCGCCTGCTCTGTGAATTGCTCCATCAACCCCGCCACCGCCAAGCAGGGAGGTGTTGGCCGCATTTACAATGGCGCCAGCTTCGACTTTCGTGATATCACCTTTTATAAGTCGGATTCTCATTTTTCGAAGTTACTGTACTGCCTTGACTTCAGTATTCACCATGCTCTCTCGAAGCATATTCTGGCGAATTTCTTCCAAGGTCAGTTCAATCAACAATTGGCCGTTTCGGAAAACGGGTTTCAGTTCGCCAAGGAGTTCTTCCTGTGGATCAAGACGGTCTTTCATTTCCAATTCTCCAAGCTCGTTCTTGTGAATGGCCAGAAGTCCTCGTGCGCTACGCTTGGTGCCATCATCGGTTTTTGGATCCTTGTATATCTCGCGCGCCTCGCCATTTACCTTTCCGTAAGTGGCTTTCATGGCAAACCCGAAGGTGTCTCTCGTTACGTATTGATAGGTGAAACTGCCTACTCCGAAAACCACATTCGTGCTTGCAAATCCTTTGGCTTTCAGTTGCTCGCAAATGGCTTTGCAACGTTCCAAAGTAATGCTGTCTCCGTAGATCAGTCCAATGTGCTCATTCAGTAGTTTGTGTCCTGTCTCGGTAATTGTTCCACCGAAAATTTCATACAGCACCTCGACCGCTCCTTTGTGTTCGGGTGTGCCTACAGGCGCATCGGGGTCGCCACAAACAATTTTCACCGGATCTCCGCTATCAGGTCGGATGACCACCTTGCCATCGCGGTTCAGAATCTCGGTTTTCAGCGTTGGCAGGTAGTCGGTCAGCACCTTCCAGAAATCCCAAGTGTCGCTTACAATACTCACAATTCCTTTCGGGTAGACTTCCGTGATCAGTCGCTGGAAAGTTCCGATTTCATCCACCTGCGTTCCCATGCACATAACGCTGTGCTCCGTTGCTGGAACGCTTACTCCGACCAGCTCCCTGTCCACATCTGCACGGTAGTATTTCTCCAGAAAATCGATGGCAGGAATGGTGTCTGTACCAGCGAAGTTGAGTAGATGGGCCGCACCACTCATCAATGCCGCTTCCATCCCGGCCATTCCGCGGAAGCTGAAATCGTGTGCCTGAAATGGGACGAATTCGAGGTCGCCTCCGGTTTCCTGTGCAAATCGGTTCAACATTTTCCGGTATTCCAAGCTGATGGTGGCACTTGTGCAAGGCAGCCAGACAATGCAGCTGATGATCGTTTCCAAGAAGTTCGTCACCCAAAAGAATTCTGGAATCGTATTCTGAACCGTGAACATGGCCGTACGCAGTGGAACGGTTGTTCCTTCGGGCAGTGCCTTAATTTCAATCGGAAGGTAGCCGAGGTCATGGAGCTGTTCCACATGTTCGTACGTTATCGCATCTGGTCCGAGGTAGCTGGTTATGCGTCTGCGGTAGCTTGCCACCACTTCTTCCTTCGGCTTCGCGAAGAAGTTCTCATTGAAATCCTCGATCAGGTATTTCTTGATGAAGTACTGAAGACCGAAAAGCGCCACCTTTTCTACGCCTGGCATGCGTGTTCCGCGTGGGGTCCAGTTGCTGTAAACAAGCTCGGTACCTGTTGGGTATTGGCTTCGGTGATCCACCTTGTAGCCGTCTGTCATATTCAAGCTGTTCATGGCTCAGTTATTTAAGGTTGTTGTATCAAGTTTTATCTGGGTGATATTTTCGTCTTCTATCGTTCGGAAAGAATCGGTGCAGATGATCTGAGAGAAGTGCTCTTTCAGTTTTTCAGTTCCATTAGAAAAGATGCCGTGAGTAACCACCAGAATCAATTTCCCTGCATTGTGGTTGCGTAGCTGCTCGGCCAGGCCGAGGAAGGTTCCACCGCCATCGCAGATGTCATCGATAATAACGCAGGTCTGACCTCTCAGATCATCCGCGTAAACTTTGAAACCCGTGAGTTGACCAGTTGCCACGTTGCGTTTCTTGCTGCATTCGATCACTTCAACACCACCCAAAGCCTTGGCCATGTTGTATATCTTCTTCAACGCTCCACCATCAGGGCTTACAATTACAAAGTCAGTAAGTTCAGCCAAAGCTTGCTTTACGAATGACTCATTACTCACAACTTGAACATTCTCCAACAGGGCAGGAGTTACCTCGCTATGTGGGTCGAGGATAGTGACCTTTTGATAATGTTGTTGATTAATGAGTTCGGCATATACTTTCACGGAAAGCGCTTCGCCTGTATTCATGGCGCGATCTTGACGTGCCCCGGAGAAGTAAGGCAACACCAGTTCCAGTTGACGGATTCCCATTCTTTTCAACGCATCCGTAGCCAAAAGCAACAGCCCCATATCGTTGAAACTGCGGATTCTAGTAGTGATTACTACTGTTTCTGTAGCTGCTAGATCTTCGGTGATGCGAATGTGCGGCTCGCCTCCGCTGAACGTGAAATGCTCGAATGAAATGGAGCTTCCCAGAGGAGCGAATTGGCTGTCGAGATTCAGATGCTTTTTCATGATAAATGCGTAATTGTTACACAAACATACAGTATAATGTGGTGACCACCCAAACAAATAAGCGTAATATTTACGCAAATATATTTAACTGGTTGATAATCAGTATGATTAATTTCAGTAGTTGTGGGAAAGAACCGTTGTCTAATTTTATTGCGTGATAAAGACGCAAAATATAGAGTTGGCGGTTGATGCGGTGGTTTTCGGCTACAGTCGGGAGTCTGGCATTTCGGTACTACTAATAAAACGGAAGTATGAACCCTTTCAGGGAATGTGGGCCATTCCAGGTGGATTTGTGAACGAGGACGAGTCGCTGGAGGACGCAGTAAAGCGCGAATTGCTGGAAGAAACGGGCATCAGTGTTCAGTACTTGGAGCAGCTTTACACGTTTGGCAAACCCGAGCGTGACCCGCGCAGACGCATCGTTTCGGTGGCGTATTACTGTTTGGTGAAATCATCTGAGTTTCGAAAACTTGCTGCTGCCACCGATGCCGCTGATGCCCAATGGTTCAGCATCAAGGAACTGCCAGAACTTGCTTTCGATCATCAAACAATTTTGGAAACGGCCGTTGAGCGATTACGAGCTAAAGTGACCTACCAGCCAATCGGTTTCGAATTGCTAGACAAGAAATTTCCATTCTCGGACCTCGAACATCTCTACGCTTCTGTTCTCGACCGTGCCATTGATCGAAGGAACTTCAAGAAGAAATTCATGAACCTTCAAATATTAGATGAACTGAATGAGAAAGCAGAACAAACCGGCTCTGGCCGACCTGCTAATCTCTACGCATTCAACAAACAGCATTACGACCGTTTGCTAAAGGAAGGTGCGCACTTGGAAATCCGGGCTTTTTAAACCAAGAACGACTGAGTGTCACTCCCCACCCCAGTAGTCCTTCATTTGCCTTTGAGCTTCGCGAACCCAAGACTGTGAATCCATCAGCGAATCCTGTGGGATCCATGTGACCTTGCCATAAACAGCATCCGTCAGGCATATCTCCGGAATGCTGCCACCGATATATTCGCCTTGCTGACTTCCTGCTCTGGAAACGATAGTGCTCAACCAGAAGAACCGTGTCTTGCCATCGATCTTTCGGACAAAAGGCCTCGATTCTGCCGGATAATTCACCGACCAATCGTAGTTCTTCTTGCTCTCCACGATCTTGGCAGAGATGGCACCGCTTCCGATGAACTTCTCACTCCGGTGGTTGATGAAATAAACAGTGTGGTCGTTATCTCCGGGAACGAAAAGACTGAGACTCAGTCCTTTCTTGTTCTCCTCGTAAGGTTCCAGACCGAAGTAGTTGTAGAGTTTTCCTTCTCCATCAATGGTAAAGTAGGTGATGAAAGGCATCGGGTTCTGGTCATTCGTCACCTCCGGAATGCGCACATCACCTTCGTGATAACCCGGCATCGGAGCCAAAAATCCGTTGGCAAACTTGAAGCTGTTGGCCGTGTAGTACAACGCTTTGGTCGGTTGCAGGTTCTGGCCAGAAAGATAGCTGTGCTGTGCAATTTCCTCTGGCGAAATGAAGTCTCCCTTTCCTAAAAGAACGCGTTTAAAGTAATTGTCATCGCCCCCCTCCTGCTGAATGATGTATACACCACCGAACACGGGTCGCGGAAAAAAGAAACCCGTCCAACGAACGATCGGAACCACCTGTACCCAATTGCCAGAATCATCGCGAAGGTAGAGCGGTTCAGCCGGTTCGCAGTTCAGAAAAGCATCGATACCGAAACGTTTGATGACCGCATTTTCGGTCTTATGGCTGAAAAGAAGTTGCTCCCCGATCTCGAAATTGACCTTGGAGCGATGCTTACTGTCAAAAACCGGTGACGGCAGATTTGCCGGAACATTCAGCACTTCGTACATGTGCTTGCTGAACCGTTGGATCCAATAATGAGTGGCGGGCCCAACAGCTGCTGTGAAGTAGTAGTTTCCGTCTGCTCCTTTGGTGAAGCGCGGGTTTGTGGCATCCTCTGTTTCACTCAATGCCTCTTGGTTGATCAACGTGCGAATGGAATTGACAGGTTGAATCCGTTCGTGACCCGAGATGGGCATTTCGGCCAGCTCCACCTTGTTCAACTTTGCGTAATGAATGTAAAGACTGAAGTAATTGTGAACGTATGGGCCCACAAACCAGCTCAACACCAAAAATGCCAAAAAGAGAATTGAAGGAACAATGGCCTGTTTCCAGGTCCGTTTTCGGATGAAAAGTGCGAACAGGCCGAATACCAACAAGATCAGGATCACCAATGCCAAATATTGTCGTACCAAGAGTACAAGCGGTTGAACACTCCCTCGGTCGACAAAAAGCGTATAGAGAGCAATGAGAAAAAGGATGACAACCCAGATCGGATGTCGTTTCATCCAACCTTTAATGGCACCGCCAATACGGGTTCTGAGGTTATGGAAGAACCAGTAGATACGGTTCTTGTCCTCTTCGGGCGTTTGAGTCTGCTCAGCCATTCAAATAATCTTTAATGCCCTTGCGCCAGTCGTCATCCTTCTTGTCTTCACCCGGTTTTTTCCCTTCCTCCAATTCTGGTTTTGCAGGTTCGACCGGCTGAGGTTTCTCTTCCAATTTATCGGTCTTGAGGTCCGCTTCCATCTCATCAATTCTATCCAAGTGCTTTTTCAGCTTGGAGACATTGGAAGGCGCATGTCGGAAAATGAGCGGAGCGAGGTAAAACGACACCATCAGTCCGACCATGATGAAAACACCATAAAGCAACTGGATGAGAATATTTGCGCTTCCTGTCAGAATGATGATTACTGTGATGATCATGGCAATGAAAACGGCACTATAGAGCTTGCCGGAGAAAGGCTGCGCATACACAAACCCTTGCTCCACATCATTTGGCAACGGGTCTTTGTGCGTCAGTTTGTACCAACTTCGATAGCTGTTGGTCAGACTTTTATAATCCAGAAAATAGTAGGCGATGCCAGCGGCAAGACCAATGAAAAATGCAAGGAGCGTATCCATTATTTGATGAGTTTAGCGTAAATGCCTCGGTTTCTCAATATACAACCGATCGCCCATTCCTGCATTGGGGGCTTCCATGTTTGGTATTCTTGATAGAACGAGGTCTTATCGAAAGCAAATTGTAGCACCGGGTTGTTTTTCTGCACCTTGGAGATCAGGTGCCAGAGTACGGTTTTCTGTTCGGGAGTGGTTGTAACGTGTGGTTGCAGCATGTACTGGTTCAGCTTTTCCGATATCCGAACTTTATCCGGGCCATTTACCAGTTTATTGATCACCATTTCGAGTTCGAAATAGTTTTCATCCAGCAAGGACGCGCTCTCCAATTTTCCGATCAGTCCTTTTCGCTGCGTGCGCGTCATCTTGTCCACCGGAATGGTTTCGTCCAATTGCATGGCCGCAGAAACGATCATGTGTTCCAACTGCAACTCAAGCAACTCAATATGATCCAGAAAACAATCCGTTTCGCTGTCCAAAAGATCCAAATTGTAGAGGTAGGGGATGAAGCTCTTGTCCTCCAAATTGAACTCAATGTGCAAGTGATTGCCGTTCCCGCTCATCTCAGACGAGTTGTCTTCGAAGATCAGGATGGGTTTGCCGCCCGCGGTCTTTTTGAACACGAACATGCCGTTGAACGCCAAGGTGTAATAAGAAGACAGATTTGAAAATGGGAAATCTGGCATATCGAGATTGCGGTAGCGTAGATCTCCGTGTTTCTTGCTACTTGCAATGATCTGTTCGCGAAGTTCAGCGTTCATCCAACTACGGGGTTCGGTGAGGTATGTGCCGACCAGTTTTTTCTGTTCGGCTGCAGCAGTTGCAAGATCCCCGGCCACATTAAATTTCAGATTCACCACCTCCATCATCAACAGATCCTGTGGCGATCGGTAGGAGCTGATGTTCTGATCCAATTCGAACCAAATGGCATTAAGCGAGGTGATGTCCTCTATCTGCAACGCATAGTTTTCGAAAACACGTCTGTGTATCTCCCAATCAAACGTGTGGTAAGGCATGTACACGGGGCAGTCTTTCTGATCGGGAGAAACGATAATGGCAAACGGATTGGCGAGTCCGTGAGACAGGTAGAATCGATCGTCCTTCTCCTTGGCTATTTCGGGGCTCCAGCCCCAACCGTCCACGTGGAAATTCTTGAGCTTGGTGGGTTCAATTCCAATGTCCTCCAAACATCGGTTGTAGCGCTTCTGCATCAACGCACTGTCGATGTAAAAAAGGCGGTCGCCAAACAGCTTCGACTCGATCAGTCTAATCATGGATCTGACCTTTGCTTGCCATTTCGCGCGCCTCGCCCTGTATGTACAGTCGCTTGGCCGCTTCCTTTATCTCACGGTTGATGCCCGTTTCGTTGATGCGGATGGATGTTTCGATGTAATTCAACGCCTCGTACAACCGAAGTTGCGAGAAATTGGAGCCCTTCAGGTTTTCCTTCATCAGCACCTTTAGCATTTCCACCTTGGTGTCGTAATCCTTCAGGAAGAAATCCTCCGGTTTCTCCCACCATATTTCGGGAAGATCGAAATCGATCACACGCGCATCCACGGCTTTCTGAATGTTTCGTAGATCGCGAGATGAGAAGAATGGATATTTCCGTTGGATGGCGGCATAGAGATCACCGAAGAAATCGTGCGAAGTGGAACCTGCGTTGGCCATCGTCTCATCAAAAATGGCCTTTACATCCTCATTGGTAAACTCATAATTGTGATGCAGCAGTTCATTCAGCGATTCAGGTCGCTTCTGAGCGGCCATGTATTCGTAGCCTTTTGGCGGAGGCGAGTTGACGAAGCCTTGTTCAAGTTTCTCGTACTTCCGCCACCACAGGTAATCCTGATCAATAAAGTCTCTGTCTGTTCCGGCACCATCCATTTTTACACGCATCTGAATGCGGGAAAGCACCGCTTTATCAATCTGATCGGGAATGTTGGTGAACAGGCTGATGAGACGGTTGCCATAGTTCACCGCATAAGCTCCTTCGGTATTTCTCAGGAACACGCCAATGAACTCACGGACCCCGGCCGAAACGCCTTGGCGGGTACGTTCCTCCAAGTTGTTCTCCGCATCATCAATGGGCGCAAAAATGATCTTGGTTGGGTCTTGAATGGGTTTGAACCACTCCATGGCCCGCTCGGCCGTTCCGCCTTGGTAAGTGGAAACGATATTCTCTGGCAGCGGCCAGAAAAGGAAGTCGTACCCGAGCAGGTCGCAGCGTTCCTTGAGCAACGTTGCGGTGGCTGCAATAAGCATACTTTTTCCCGTTCCGGGTTTACCGTCTGCCATGGTCACATTCGGCAGTCCGCCCAACTCGTTCAACGGATTCCGCTTGGTTTCCAGATCGTAGCAGAGAAGACGTTCGGCATAACGCTGAAAAAGGTGCTTGGCCTGCTTGTTGGCCACAATGTCTTCCATCCGCGTGGGGTTGAAACTCATGCCGACCGTCACACTTGTTGACATGGTTTCGAAGCCTTGAACCACAAAATCGGTCTTTTCCAATTTGTAATGGTTCTCTATGAACGGCTCCACGTATTTGAAGCCGTCTTTGCGAAGTTTCACCTCTTCGCTCAATCGCTGGAAATAGAGTTCGGTGATCTTGAGGAAGTCCAGATCACCGTTCACCACACCCGAACGTTCGAGGTAGGCCGCGTAGTAATACAACGAACACTGAATGGCCTTTGACGGACGGTTCAGGTTCACTTCCGGAATTCCGTTGAAATCGATGTTGATGGAAGACGTTTCATCGGCCAGATGATCGCGAAGCGCAAATTGCACGTAACTCGAAGCGACCATCAACACCACGGCCGCCTGTGTCTGCGACTTATCGTGAAATTCGGGCAGTTCGGACTGATGCAAACTTCCGTCCTTGTTCTTTTGGATGAGAAGTTCCAAACCACAGGCACGGCTGTACTGATCGCCCACATATTTTCCAAGACAATAGCCCTTTTTCAGGGCATTGAGGATGACGCTTGACGTAGTGGAAAGAATGACGCGGTCGTTGCTGATGCGAACCGCGTTGCGGATGATGGAAAGTTCATCCGTCTCGTTCAGGTTCAGAGCTTTACCAGCCTGAATGAGAAAGGAAAGATCGATATCGCTTTTGGTCTTATTGACATCGGCCACCCAACCAACGGTTTTCAAATAACCGGTTACTTCCTCCTTGAACTCTTCAAGGTATTCTTCTTTAATGATCAGTAAGGATGAGTCTGTTTTCTCCATCAATGATGATATATGTATGGCTGCACTACCAGTTCATTCAGTGCTTCGGGATGATATTCGCTCAGATGTTGCCACACCGCATGGCTGGTAATGCTGTATTTGTTGAGGCGAGAGATCATCTTTTCCATGCACTCCTTGTTCGATTCATCGATATAGAATATCTGCCGCAGTTCCCCTTTGGAGAGAAAACTCTCTTTGCGAGATTGACCGATGGAGAAAATGACCTCCGCATCGTAGCGGAAGATGAAATCCTTGTAATCGAACCGCTTTTTGAGCATGGTTGTGAACGGATGCTCATCCTGTGCATAGGCTCCGTAGATCGGGCCAATGGCAATGCGCTTCAGCACCTTGGGCATAATGAGTTCGCTCAATGCGTCAATATCCGAGATCATCACCTTTAGCGGTGCGGTGTTGTGCGTGGTCTTCCGGATGCTGTCCACAAAACCGAAGCTGTGGAGGGCTTTTTCCGCTTCTGCATCTTCGCGATGATGGTCGAACACGAGAATGTAGATGTACGGCCGATTGGTGACACTATCGAACGAACCCCAACTGTACAGATAGCGCCAGTTGAAGTCATTTCCCTTCGAGATGAGCTTCAACGGCCCCGAAACGAATTCCTTGAAAAGTTTCCGTCCATCGATCATCTCAAAATACGAACGCTTGCTGATCTGTTTCAACAACCGTACGGGCTCGGTCTTGCTTCGGATCATCTGATCCAGGATCAACGTTTTGAGTGTTTCCACCGATGGTCCTTCTTTCAGCTCATCCGCTTTGCGCTGCAGGTCGTCCTCCAGCCGCTTGAACTCCATGTGATTCGGAAACCCTGATTCCGTCAGGTCGATCAACATCGGGTGTGTTTCATTGAATGCGTACTTCAGCGAAAGCACCTCGATGGAATTCAGGAACTTCTGTGAGAAATCTTTGATGATCGCGGCCTCGTAGGGTTCATCTCCTTGGTAGTTGTCAACCGAGTTGATGAACTGCTCCAACGCAAATTTCAGGTACTTGAAGTACTCGTAGTAAGGGTGCTCACCTTCGAGCACGCTTCTATCGAGGGGTGTAAAATGTTCGGCTACTTCAGAGGTTTTCATGAAATACGGTCAGGCCGATCACTCCATGAGGTCGTTCACAGATTTGTCCTTGCTTGGCTCTGAGGGAGCCGCTGCAGGCGCATCGGCCGACTTTTCGTAACGGTGCGAGAACGTTTCCTTTACATCGATACCGAATTTCTTGCTGTGCTGCTCCATGATCTTGGCATCTTCCTGCTTGTACTTGGCAGTTGCTTCAGCCATGGCCACAAGCACTTTATGCAGCTCGGTCATACGCTCCGGGTGTTTCTTCACGCGTTCCACGCGGTCTTTTTCTGAACCTACCAGCACCTTCGCTGCTATCTCGGTTATTTTCTGATCCGTCTTCACACCTGCTTCTTCGTAGAGCGAGGCGGCCTCTTGCGCGGTGGCTGTTTGAATCAGCTGAAGACCGGATTCGTAGGTGGTGACACGTTCTTCCGTATCACTCTTCAACTGACCGATCAACTGCTTCAGGTTGTTTTTGGTAGTGGTCTGCGCTTCCAAATGGATCACGATCTGATCTACGAAACGCTCCTTACTTTGAAAGATGCCCAAAGCGATATTGTAACTGCCTTTGGCCGTTGCGCGCTTCTCGCGCAGATCAGCGATCTTTTTCTCCTGCTCGGTGTATTCAGGGCTGTTGTTAGGCAGTTCTGTAAGTTCATTTTCGGCATTTTTCAGTTGCGCCTCAATGTCTTCGAGCTCCTTTTTCTTATCACGCATCACCACCGCAGCTTTCTCCTTTGTTTCAAAAGCAAGCTCCTTGCGGTTTTTAAGCGCATCGATCTGCTTCTCAACATCAAGGATCATATCCTCAATAATGCCCACCATTCCTTGAACTTGGCTGATCACCCGGTTCAACGACTCACCAATGTCTGCATTCTTCAAACGGTCGCGGTAGCTTTTGTTGGCGCGTGCTTCCGTATCCTTCAGGTTGGTCTGGCTCTGTGTCAGTTCCTGCTCCTTTTTAGAGATCTGGCTGTTCTTGTAGCCGAAAAGGATATTCCAAGCGTTGCTCATTCCTTTGGCACCCGCAAGCTCATTTTCGGCATCGGCCAGCTTCTTTTTGGCCTGTTCTATCCATCCGAGTTCCTCTGGGTTCAATTCCTGAAGTTTGGAGAATTCGCCACCGCATGAATCCAACATGCCACGCAAATGAAGCATCAGTTCCTGCAAGTCCTGTTCGGTCTGATTCACATCTCCGTTCAGGGTTTCGAAATTCGATTCGATGATGCCGGAAACGATCTCTTCCGGGTCGCGCTGTTCCGAGACCGCGCGGTCTATCTGAGATTCAATCTGATCGAGTTTTGATACTACGTCTGATGTTTTTTGCTTTTGAATTTTGGCCTTGAGGTTCTCCACTTTCTTAGAATCTCCAAGCTGGTCTAAAAGATCGAATGAGTCGGACATGTCCTATGTTTTGATTTTGCGATTGTTTGTTGTCCAAATCTAATGGATTGGAGGTAAAGTGGTACGATAGGTCTGTGACAATACGGTTATTATTTCCGTTTGCTTTGTTGTAACACCTCTATCCCACCTGAATTCCAATAAGATAGACGTAAACGCTGGCAAGAAAAAGTTGCACCAGCGCAAATGGAACGGCCTTTACTATGAAGCCCACAAAAGAAAGGTTCAAGTTGTTTTTTTGGATGATGGTGACCGCCACCACGGTTGATGCACTACCTATAGGTGTGATATTTCCGCCAAGATTTGCACCGTAGATCACCGACCACCAGAAACCCTGCGCAAATTCGGGTAGCGATGACATGGTTTTGGCCAGCATGGCCGCAAGCGGAATATTATCGGTGACCGAACTTGCAAGCGCGCTTGCCCAAAGCAACGCAAGTGGGCCTCCCACATCTCCCAGCGACATCAGTTTCACCACAAAGCCACCGATAAGTCCAAGAACCTGTGCGTGTTCCATGGCACCAATGACCACGAACAGAAATGCAAAGAAGAACAGCAGGTCCCAGTCCAAAACCTGATATGTGGCCTCCGTTCGGTTCTTCACCTTCAGCAACATCATCACTCCAAAGGCCATGGCCACGAAACCGATTCCAAGCTGGTTGATGTAGGGAATGATATCGGTAGTGGCAAGCACGAGGATGAACGACAGGAATGCGATCCAGCCGATAATGAAAAACGATTCCGAATCAACGCCTTCCTTCTCGTCAAAATCGTTGATCAGCTTCTCAGCTTCATTCTTCTCCTTTTCCGTTTTTAGGCGGTTGATACCGAAAAGTCTACTGGCCAAAAGAATGGTGGCAACCGTTGCCAACAGCACATACGGTGCAGAGATCATGAAAAATGTGACGAACGAAATGCCAGCGGTGTTCCCCACAATAATGTTGGGAACCGAACTGATAAGCGTAAGCAGTCCTCCAACGTTGGTCAGAAGTCCTTCGCAAAGCAAAAAACCGAGAAGTAGGTCCTTTCGCCTCAGGTTGGTAAGCGATACCACGGTAAGCGAACCGATAATGAGCATGGCCGTTACGTTGTTCAGCAAAGCTGAAAACACCACCGTGAGAAAAGAATAATAGACCAATAATCGGAACGGGTCGCCCTTGGTCATTTTGGTGAGTTTGATGGCCAACCACGAGAAGATGCCGCTTTTTGAAGTGATATCGATGAAGATGCTTGAACCGAGAATGATGGCGATCACGCCCCAATCGATGAACTCCACATAGAATTTCATGTGACCGCTATGCGCTTCAACCCCGTCAAAGATTCCGAGCGACTGGCCCAACAGCAACGCAATGCCAGCGGTAACACCCGTTATCACCGATTTGTGTGCATGCAGTTTGGTTTCCAAGGCCAACGCAAGGATCATCAGGACCAGAAGACCGAGGAAGATCAAGGTAACACCTGTAGAAACGTGGGTTATTTCAGCACTCAGCATCATACCAGCAGTACGGCTTTTTCTGGAAATTGAATGGTAAGTGACTGTCCCAAGCTGTGCATGGCAAGTTTCGAATCGTCCTCGGCCTCAAAAACAAGCAGGTCGATGTTGTTCTCAGACACCAACCGATCATACGTTGCGGCCACATTTCCGAAAGAGCAGCGGGCGGTGACCTGCAGGTTTTCGGTTGCCAACTTTTCCTTCACATCCGAAAAGAAATCGCCAGAAAGGTCAAGAATGGTCTCTCTGATATTCTTGGAAGCATACTCCGTGTTGATGCCCGGTATTTTGGCAATGGCATCCATGTAATAGTTGAAGATGCTTTCATCTTCGATGTGAATGAGTTGCAGCGCGGTGGCAAATTTGCTCATCAGCAAGGCCCTGTTCACCAAATTGCTGTTGTCTATCTGGTGGTCGAAGCCAATGCCGATGGTCCGGATCCTGAACTCCGAACGGTCCTTGGGAAGAATCAGCACAGGAATGTTCAGTTCCTGCGTAATGCTTTCCAGTATCGGGCCGATACTGAACCGCAATCCTTCCGCATGGATTCCGAGAAAACGCTGAATAAGAATGACATCTGGTTTCTCCTGACCGATGAAGTTTTTCAGCCGGTTCCAATCGAATTGTTCATCATAAACGAACTGTGGTCGCGCATCGCAATACGTTTCGGCAAATGCGTCCAATTGATCCAATTGCTTTTCATCTGCCACCACCATCATTTTATTCAGTTTCAATCCCTCAAACCTGAAATGATGTTTCAGCGATCGCTTGAAAACGGAAGCGAAAACATCCAGATTGTTCTCGTATGCTTTCATGCGCTCAATATAAAATGATTCTCACACTTCGGTCTGGCGTGTGTTCAGAATGATGATCTTCTGCCAGATCTTACGGCTCAATCCTGTGCTGAGCACCTCGATCTCATTGACCGCGCCAACCACCACTTCATCCGGCAAACTCTGCGAATACAGAGCGGCCACCTTGGCAATGAGCGCAGTTGCCTCAGAGCAATAATCGAGATAGCGTTGCAGCTCCACTTTCGACAATGTGCGTTTCGGTGAATTGACCGTGTCTTCGCGTCCGGTCATGGAATGGTTCGGGTCCTTTGTCAGCTGAAGCATGTCGATCACATGGGCGATCACACGCAGTTCATTCAACGATTTGAGTGCGCGGTTGCGTTTGACCCGCGACTCGATACTCACAACGAAGAAGACGGCCGCACCGATAAGAACAAGGTCGTTGAATACGGCCTCAGAGATCGTTACCATGTTCCCCAAGGTGGTGTTGTCAATTCGCAGGTCGATATAAGTGATGCTGTAGATCAATCCGCTCAGGCCAATGAGAATGGCCATGGCAGAAAACAGGCGAAGCGGAATATTCGGAGCACCTATCCATTCGATATTCTGTTTGCTGTGACTGGCAATCTCCAGAAATTCCCCACAGATCTTCCTCAGACCCGAATCAGGAAATCGGTCTGCTATCCGCTTTTCAAGCCGATCGATCGTTGCAATGATCTTTTCTGCATCAAGTTGAACCGCTGCGCTCATCGACCGCAAAGTAAATAGTCTCAATCTTATGCGATTCATGTAGGATTCAACCAATTTGGTCGATACGGCAGGATTACGGCTTTTGTCAACCCAGCAGGATTCGAACCTGCACCCTCCGATTAAAAGTCGGATAGTCTACCGATTGAACCTATGGATTGATTGGCGGTGCCGAAGGGACTCGAACCCTCAACCGCCCGAGAGACAGTCGGGTGCTCTGGCCAATTGAGCTACGGCACCATGGTGAAGGAGATCAGGTAAAGATCTCCTTCAGTTGGTTGACAACCTGACCACCTCCAGAGAGGGTGATACTATTGATCTTATCCGCGATCTTCTCAACGTATTCCATCTCCTTCAGCTTGTACAGCATCTCGTTGTCTTCCATCAGCTTGGCGGTGTTCAGCAAGCTTCTGGTAGAGGCTGTTTCTTCCCTTCGGGTGATGATGTTGGCCTGTGCCTGTTTCTGCGCAATGAGAACACGGTTCATAATGTCCTTCACTTCGCCAGGCAGGATGATGTCCTTGATACCGCAATCTGCGATCTCGATACCAAGCACCACCGCTCGGGCTTTCACCTCTTTCAGCACGAAGTCGCTCACGGATTCCTTGCGTTCAAGCAGCTCGTCCAGATCCAGGCCTCCAACAAATTCACGCAATGCCATTTGCACGGCTACGTACAGTTGCTTCTCGAAGTCCTTGTTCTCAACAAGCGCCTTCTGTGCATCGGTCACCTTGTACTTCACGTTGAAGTTCACTCGCAAGGCAGCCTTGTCCTTGGTCAGAATTTCCTGACCTGGGATCTCCATTTGCTGCTGTCGCAGATCAACTTTCTGAAAGCTGATGGCATCGGTGTTCTTCCAGAAGTAGTACACACCCGCCTTCATTTCTTTCTTGAACTCACCATTCACGAACATCAGACCTTTCTCAAACGACTCGACCACAAAAACCCTCACGTAACGCAATACTTCAGGTTTGGTCAAGATGTCTTTCTCAACATCCGCTGCGATTTCGTAGTTCGAGAGGTCGATCAACTGAAAACGATGATCGATCACGCCTTTCCAGAAAGCGTACGAACCTGCGGTAAGCACACCTTTGAAAACGTCCTTCTCAAACTGAAGTGCTATCTGCGATTCTTTCACTTCCACCACTTCAAGCATGCTGACCAGTTCGGTGTTTCGCAAAAGAATGTTCAGGTTGATGGTGGAGTAGAAAGGCTGGGTCTGGTCGTAAAGTTTGACCTCGTCAAACAGACCGATCCAATGTACACCTTCGGTAATAACGCGTGTGAAATCGCCATACCTGAATACCAAACCAACTTTTCCGATGTTAATTCTTACTCGTTTCATCGTTTCTATTATTTATTCATCATTCATATTTCTCTTAAAAGAGAAGACCTTGCTGAGCCGATCATCTGGCAAAGGCGGAAGCTGCATTGAGCATGTTGCATTCGGACCAGTTTCTACAGATTCGGATGGATTTTTGAACGCGACATTTCGCATTCTCCATTCATCTCCCTCAACAGAAAGTGGCCTGAATTCCTCAAGCGGTATCCTGAAGCTTCAGAGCCTTTTTCAGACTGTTCGTCAACTGCAAGCAGTTTCGGAACCGACCAACTCAGCACGATCTTCTCGGGTGGTCATTTTTAGAAGTGACCGCTTCTCGATGATAGATTATGAGTCTATCTCAACCTGGATTAAACGTCCAGTGCTCTGGCCAGCTGAGCTACACCGATCTCTCGGTGGCAGGATTCGAACCTGCGCTTTTGGAGTTGCCATTCTACCATTGAACTAATTCCGTATTTCGGAATGAGGGATTCGAACCCCCATCAACAACGTGGCGGAAAACGGACATTGGATCGGGCAGTATCTGAACTTCCAACTGGAATCAGACTGCAGAGCCATACAGAAACCCGTGCCCGGGCCGTCACTTCTGTTGCTTTCCGTCTTTCCCTTTCGGGGAAAGGCCTTGCGTGCTAAGCACAATATTTTCAAAGAACCGTGGGAATGAAAGGATTCGAACCTATTCAGTTTGCACACCGGATTTACAGTCCGGCCCAGCTCTCCAACGCTGGCGCATTCCCAATTTGGTGGAGTAGAAAGGAATTGAACCTCTATCTTCCCGTTTTCAGCGGGACGCATTGACCATCTCTGCCACTGCTCCTTAATGTGGCCCTGACGCAACCTCTTCACTCTTCTGCGCCAGGGCCTTATTTCAATGAACTGGACAAAGATTTCTGACCCACTGCGCAGTCTTTTTGCGCAGTAGAAAATAATTTCTACTTTTTCAAAAATTAAGTTCAAAATGCCTGTAAATCGGAACGCGCTTATTCGCTACAAGACCATTGATAAGTGTTTGCAGAACCATTATCGCCAATGGACATTGGAAGATCTGATTGATGCCGTTTCGGATGCGTTGTATGAATATGAAGGCATTGACAAAGGCGTGAGCCGGAGAACGGTGCAGGGTGATATTCAGATGATGCGCAGCGATAAGTTGGGGTACAATGCGCCCATTGTTGTCACCGATAAGAAGTATTACACCTACGAAGACCGCGATTACAGTATCACCAACATTCCAATTACTGACCAAGACCTTGGTCGTTTGATGGAGACCGTGGAGTTTCTGAAGGAGTTCAAAGGGTTTTCGCACTTCAAGGAATTGGATGCGATGGTGCAGAAGCTCGAAGACCACGTTTACGCGCAGAAAACGCATCAGAAACCGGTGATCGATATGGAAAAGAATGAGAACCTGAAAGGGTTGGATTTCTTGGAGCCGCTGTATCAGGCCATCATCAAAAAGCACGTCATTCGGCTTACGTACCAATCATTCAAGGCACGTCATCCGCAGACATTCGAGTTTCATCCGTATCTGTTGAAGGAGTTCCGAAACCGTTGGTTTCTCATCGGAGCCAAGGGCAGACAGGCGCAACTTATGACTCCAGCCTTGGACAGAATAATTCAGATCGAGTATTCAGATGCTGTCTATTGGGATAGGCCTGATTTCAATGCCGAAGATTATTTCAGAGATGCGATCGGGGTTTCGGTCAGTCCATCTTTAAAGCCGATGGAGGTTGATTTTTTCGTGAATCACACGCATGCGCCATACGTGATGACGAAACCGTTGCACTGGTCACAACAGCTGCTGGAGAGAGACCATTACGGCATGACATTCAGAATTCATGTTCAGCACAATTTTGAGTTGGAGAAAGAACTTTTGGCCTTTGGAGATGGCTTGATGGTCATTAAACCGGAGCGACTCAAAAGAAGCATACGCGATAGATTGGAAGGGGCTATTGACCTCTATAATACCGATCTGAATGAAAAGGGGTTGATCAGTGCTTCGCGAAAGATGAAACACAAGGGTTTCGGAATTCTGAATCATGTGTATTCCCAGCGCGCCATCAAGCAGATGAACCGATTGTTGGAAAAGGCGTTTGACGCGGAGAGCAATCAGAATTATGTGAAGCGGGGCTTGCTCGAGGCCATTCCTGAGCTCAAGCCGATGTTGTTCAACAAGAATTTGCAGCGCGTGGTATCGTCTGTCGACCCGAAGGCGTTTTTGGTAAAAGCCATTTACATGAACAAGCAACCGAGTGCCAATTGGTCGGTAGGTTGGCATCAGGATAGAACCATTCATGTGAAGCAAAAAGCGGAGGTTGAAGGATTCACTGGCTGGGCCGAGCGCGATGATGTCATCAGCGTGCTGCCACCGGTCGAGATCAATCGCAACGTCTTCACCATTCGAGTTCATTTAGATGATGCGGACCGGGAGAATGGATGTTTGCGCGTAATGCCGGGAAGTCACAATAAAATTCTATCAACGGATGAGATAAAAACCATCACAGAAAACAGCATTCCGTACGATTGCGAAATTTCGGCAGGAGGCGTGTTGCTGATGAAGCCGTTGTTGCTTCACTCTTCCAATCGCTCAGCGAAACAGAAACCGAGAAGGGTGCTGCACTTGGAGTTTTCGTCCTCCGAATTGCCTGATGGTTTGGAGTGGGCGGAGAAAATGTAGATTGGTTGGTAGCCTCGACAGGAATCGAACCTGTATCAAAAGTTTAGGAAACTTCTATTCTATCCATTGAACTACGAAGCCATTATACCTACTGAATATCAGTAGTTTATATGATTATTGATTATCAAACATTCTTCATTTTTTGTAGAACATACTAGCTTTGTTTGACAATTGTTCGACAAAACTGATGAGTTCAAGTATCAAGGTCATATTTCGCAAAATTAGTAAAGATGACACTCTTGGCTACTTGTTCCTTCAGCGAGTTGAAAACCGCAAAAGCAGTGTAAGGTCATTAAAACTGCCTCCATTAGACATTAAGTACTGGGATAAGGTCAAACAAAGGGTCAAGAAGTCGGTTAAAATTGATTACCAGGGATACAACGACACTATTGAGCAGCACCTTTCGGTGGTGTTGGCTGATGGTAGGTCGTTCGACACATACGATGGTGCCAACAGTAAGGCATCATTTCTAGCGTTTTACCAAGGGTATTTGAACAGTGCGAAGCTGAAGGATAAAACGGGTACGCGAATAAAACTTCAGACCGTGTACAAAAAACTAAAGAAGTTCTTGGCATCGGAGAGCAAGACGGATTTGTTGTTCTCCGAGTTGACCCAAGATTTCTTAGACCAATTTCGGTTCTATATGAAGAAGGGGGGCATGGAATCCAATACTGCCACTCATTATCTCAAAATATTACAGGTTATCTATGGTCACGCGAAAAAGGACAAAAGCGTGATTGTTGGGAACAACCCTTTCTATTCATATGATTATGGGCGTAAACAACCGAAAAGGAAGGAAAGTTTGTACCGAGATGACATAACTAAACTTATAGATTCTAAAATTGATATTCCTCGCTTATCTAAGGCTCGCGACCTATTTCTATTTCAGTTCTTCACAGGTGGAATGAGGGTGTCAGACCTCGTTACTCTGAGGTATGGAAATCTTCATAATGGTAGAATCGTCTATAATATGTTCAAAACCAATGCGATTGTCGATATTGCTATTACGGACATCATTTTGGATTTATTAAAGCGGCTGCTGGGGCTTGAAGTGGATGTAAATGCTCCGATAGAGGCTCAGGCTGATGTTAGTGCACTCCAACAAGAACGGCTACGGCTTTTACAACAAATGCAATATGGCATGTTACCGACACCACCGTATGGGTTTCCAGATGAATTGATTGGAAATGTGCCACTTAGCGTAGCTATTGACAAGTCGTATTGGTTGCATTCAGCAAAGGTCATCATGTCTATGACATTGGAAGAACTAAAGACAGAACTGGGCTGTCTTTGTAAGTTTGTTGAATCAGAAGGACGTATCACGTATTCTTTATACAAGTTTGACTTTAGCTCTCTCTATGCGAACTATGAGCTATTCTACAAGAGCCTCGTCACGCAAATAAAAACCCGAATAGCCGAACTCAACAGGATTCATTTTGATAATAGCGTTGGCGTTATTAATGAGTTCGCAACAAACGAACGAACCTCCACTAGATTCGTTTTTGGAATGCTTAAAGATTCGGACTTTGCCAACGTTGGTAAGCAGAACGATTTCTCCATCATAGACGAACAGCAGTACCTAAAAGTCACCAAAGCTGGTATTGTTTACAATCGCCACCTGAAGCAGTTACAGAAGCACATTGGAATCGATAGGACGTTCAGCACTCATTTACCAAGGACTTCTTTTGCAAACATTATGATGAATTCTGGTGCTTCAACCATGGATGTTTCTAAAGCAATGGCACATTCTTCATTGGGTGTCACAGATGCATATCTTAAGACAGGGTTTAACGATGGTCGAACGGATAGTGTATTGAAAGCACTGGGAGACCAATTCGATTTGTGAATAGAAATGCGGTACAATCCATAACAAATTTCACCCGAATTCATCCAAATTGTGGAAAGTGTCAAAAATCCGTGATATGTTTGCTTTAGAACCGAACGGTTTGTTGTTTCTCCTGAATAACTGGTAGTCGTAACCTAAGCCAGTTGCCGATTCATCAGAAGCGTTGATGGTTATCCATCTAAAATTATGGTTACGCTCTAAAACCACATTTTCAGGCGTCCAAAACGTCACCACAAGACTGACCAAATGTTACGGTTTGTACTTGAAATATTCGGTTAATTAAGTCTCGGCAGACTTTTTCAGTCCGACATCGGTCTTTTGACTAAGACCGTCCTATTTATATATAAATAACCAAGTCACGCTAGAGGTCAAATGATACTCCGACTAGGGTGTGACATGGACTTAATTAAAGATTAAAGAATGATTAGAAAGGAAGAATACACAACTCAAGAGGTAGCAGAGAAAACAGACCTCAGTGTGAGACAAGTAAGGAAGATTGCAGCACAATTATCTGAGACCAAACCAGAAACTGTACTATACAAGGATGGCATGAACGGATGGAGAATACACGACATGCTAATACCTGTATTCAAGAGGCAACGAAAGCGAAAACGTAAGTTGCCAAGGTCATCAGGGTATTATTCGTTAACGATAGACCCAAACACACCGATTAGCGAAAGTGACATACACGAGCTTATCGGGTACGCAGTAAGAGGAATGGGATACAAGGACGTGGAAATCCACTACACCATCGAGCAGGGCTTGGTAAACAAGCATAATCACATTCATGCCTACTACAAAGCAGAAGACCGAAATCAGTTTGTACAACTATTGAAAACGGCATTTTCAGAAATGAACTATTACCAGCAAGAGGTTCACGACTTGGAACGATGGATAGAATACATCACCAAAACGGGGGTCTCCATAACCACTATTAAAACGAAAGATTATGAGTGAGAATTACGAATTAGACATATTTGACCAAGCCGTCTTACAATATGGTTATCCAAGGTTGTTCAGGGACTTGGAAGAGGCAAAAACTGCCACAGGGTCATACGCATGGTTGAAACAGATACCAGAGAAACGGAAGAAAGTTTTACGTGAGCTTTACCAACAAATTGAGTTTACACTACACCCCCCTGCCTACGATTGACGGGGAGGGGACCGGGGACTACGTAACCTAACTCATCGGTGATGAATGTAAATCATGTACAAAACACGGGTCATGTGCCTCGCAAATTTTTTGGAAAATCTGTACCAAAAAGGGGAGATATGAACACGTGTTCGCTATGATGAATTTGACGAATAACCTCCGCATCGTGGAGGACAATTGAAGAGGAAGTGATATGACAGATGACATAGACAGCAGAATAGCGGTTGCCGAGAAAAAAGTGGAGGTGGAAACCGATTTAGCTAAGAAAGAACGATACCGCAAACAGTTGATGATTCTAAAGCTGCGGAAAGAAATAGGACAGATTCAGCAACAACTAGAGATTTAATAAGAGGAAAGAGCCGCGTGATCACGCGGCTCTTTCCTTCATACCGATAATGATTTATACCATGCAATTAACCAAGGTCAACCAACTCGCTTAGTGTCATTCCGAGAGCCTCGGCAATAGCCTTTGCGGTTTCCAAAGTGGTGTTTATTGTGCCAGCTTCCACTCTTTTGATGGTTGACCTGTCCAGATTGCTAATGTCCGCCAGTTGGTATTGGCTTAGCCCCTTTTCAATTCGTAAACGTCTCACACGCTCCCCAAATGCCGTTCGAAATGTTACTTCCCGTTCAGATTCCATGAACTGGAAAGGTGCAAATGAGACCTCGACCCAATAGGTTCACATGTGAACCTATTTTTATATGTTTACGGGGAACTATTAATCCAAATCACAACACATGAAAAGAATCAATGCATTACCTCTACTGGTTGTCTCACTTCTGCTTGTATCATGCAGTCAGAATTCAAACCCATGTTGTCAATGTTCAGATGTGAACACTCCGATTTACGCCAATTATGAACAAGGCGTTTGCTGGGAAGACATTTCCGATAATAACCCACTGTTTGATGATGCCGAAGAATGGACAGACTGGGTGGAAAACGAACTTGGTGATGCACAAACCACCTGTTCATGTGATTGAACAAATATTAATGGAGAAAGCCGCGTGATCACGCGGCTTTCCCTCCAATTGTAATCCTTAGATTTAATGATGGTTTGGGTGATAAATGGAATCTTTCTTCTGCTGCTGCTTTACAGCATTTATTTGCTTCAGAAGTTCTATAGAGAGAATCAAGGGCACATAGCGAAAGTAGGTGTATGGGAGGCATTTACTAAGGGAAGGATGTCGATACTACTGGCTTCCATGTATATAACGTTGTGTTTAACACTTGTGGTGGTGATTGGGTTTGCTGAATTGACTGGTGGTGATTCCCCAAAAGCCATAGATTGTAGTAGTAGACCAGCAGACTATGACCGAGGCTTTGCGGCTGGTCAGATGGTTTCTGATATGGGTAGTGACTGTAGCAGTTGCTGTCATAGTTATGTTCAGAGACACAATCAATCAGCCAACTCACTTATAAATCCAACGCCCTGCTATTGCAAGGGATTTAAGGAGGGAGTGGAATCTAGGCGTTCCAAGTGAACAGAAGCATTTGGCTTATAAGAAAGCCGCGTGAATTACGCGGCTTTCTTCGTGCTTGAAAGAATTCGTTTTACCTTCTGAACCGTACCACTACTTTTTCCTGTGAGTTTCATAGTGATGCGAACCGATTGCCGTTGTCTCAAGTATTTTACCACGTCCGAATGTTTTTGGAGGGTTGTGGCATCGCTTTCGGTCGAACCTACCTTACGCCCCAGTTTACCACCATCACGGATATATTTTTCCCGTCCACTGTCCAATCTCGATTTTATCAACGATAGCTCCATTGAACTAAAGGCACTCGCGATACTAAGCGTACTCTGAATTAAGGCGTTCTGCGTTCCATCTGGAAGCAAGGTGTGCATACCGAAGTTATCTATGATTATGTTGATGTGGCGAGAATTGCAATTTTCTAGGAAGAGGGCAAACGATGAAATCTTACGAGAAATCCGTGAAATTTCGAGTGCGATGATATGCTTAACATCATTGGCAATGGCGTATTCCAATATCTCATCATTCACCTGGTCATTCTTAGTACCTGATTGGTAGTAGCTGAATTCTTTGACCAGAGTATACGATTGCCCATACTTAGACCGTAGTTCCTCTGACTGACGGGTTACATCCTGACGGTTCTCATTAGTAGAACACCTTGATATGATTATTGCTTTTTCTTTCATGGTACTAATGTAACTAATTTTATTACAAATTCAAAAACTATTGTATTCTTGGCTTCTTAGTGGCACGATGGTTGCAATCACGGACTTCTAAATAATTCTCCCCACCATGAGCAAAGAAGAACAGGAACATCAACCAGAAGCACGACCAGAAGACATCATTGAACAGTTAACCAAAGAGAATCAAGGACTGAAGCAGCAGGTTACTCAAATGACCTCAGTACTTGAGGAACAAGCCAAACAACTACAGCTTGCCGAGATAATAGAAAAGGTCACACCTGTATTCGGACAAATAGGCAAATCCCTTGCCGACCTGTTTAATCCCAAGTGGTGGAAGTACGCGTTCGATTTAGCAACTATTCTGGCTGTGGTAATACCAATATGCATTCTTGGATATACCGAGAACATTACCGACTGTACGCTAGGAACATTATTTGGAAGTATAATCGGGTACGCGTTAGCAAGATTTCGAAAAGGTATAGAGTAAGGTTAAAAGGTGTATCAGGAGTTTCAAAAGAATAAACGAGATACGCTCTAGCTCGCTGTATCTTTCCTGTCTCAAGGATTTTTTGATACACCAGCACGTTTGATACGGTTTAACCCAATGAATGACGGTCAACAGGACGAACTAGGTAAGGCAATTCTCGTTTACAGCTTGGTGGTTTTAGCGATTGTATTGGTTTTTTGCGCTTGGGAGTTCCTGTCAAGCGGAATGGGGCTTCTTGAATTTCTTCAGCATAGGTGAAACATTTTGACATTTCCTTCTAATAGTATCAAGGGACACTGGTTCCGAGATACTTTATAAACGAAATCTTCAAAGCAATGGAAGAAGTAATTAGACTATTTAACCATGGGCATTTTGCTCAGGTTGAACCAATTTTTCACAGGTCGTTCAATGACATTGATGACATCGATGAACACATCAACGCACCTGTACAACGAATCATTCCAGAAGGGCTATCAATAATTGAAGTTCCAATGGACGACTTGGTACAGCACTTTGATGAATTGTACGCCCCAATCGTGAGGGAACCACATCTTTTTAGACGTGACCAAATCCGAGAAACCCTATGCGAGATTCTTTTGGAATGGGAAGAGGCTGTTCCACTAACACCACCTATGGTGCTGTTTAGAGACAAGCATTTCCAAGCCCATCCAATGCCTAACAAGATTTGGGTTCATGACGGCAAACATCGATTGAGTGTTGCTCATGCGCTAGGCGCTGAAAGAATCGTGGTCATAGTTCCAACCCATCAGGTTGAGCAATTCAGTACAACATTCAATGATGTCATTGTCATTGAAGAGTAAATGTGATGAATCGGATCACGCTATGCGTGATCCGATTTCAATTATTTTCTAGCTGCGTAAACATAAAAGAGCGGTACCTTAAATGTTTGACAATAAGCTCGATAAAAACTTGCTTACTTATTTGAAAATCAATGTGTTATATTGACCAAGTTTAGGAAACTTCTATTCTATCCATTGAACTACGAGGCCATTGCCGAAAGGCGGGGCAAAAATAACCCCTTCTAACTTATGGATGAGCCATTGGCTACCGCTTGGCTCGGAAGCAAAAAAGACAGTTTTCCATCAGGACTTTCTGCCATCAGGATCATGCCTTGGCTGGTAATGCCTTTGATGTCGCGTGGGGCGAGGTTGGCCAACAGACAGACCTGTTTTCCGATAATTTCTTCGGGCGAGTAGAATTCTGCAATTCCGGAAACAACGGTACGTTGATCAGAACCCGTATCCACTTTCAGTTTGAGCAGCTTTTTGGTTTTCGCCACTTTTTCAGCTTCAAGTATGGTCGCTATGCGGATGTCGAGTTTTTGGAAAACATCGAAGGTGGTTTCCGGTTTGGCAGGCTCCAGCTCAATTGGTTTGGCCGCTGCCGAAGCTTCCTTCAGCTTATTCACTTGCTTCTCAACCTCTTCATCCTCAAACTTGGTGAAAAGCAGTTCGGCCTTGTTCAATTGATGATCTTCGGTGATGGTGCTTTCCGCATTCCAATTCGGTGCTGAAACATTAAGGATTTGAGCAAGTTTTTCGGAAGTGTTTGGCAAGAATGGAGCAATCAAATTCTTTAAATGCTCGGCAATCGCCAGTGAGGTTGCAATGACCTTTTTAGCCGCAGCTTCGTCTATTTTGATTGTCTTCCAAGGTTCGTTATCGGCCAGATATTTATTGCCGATACGAGACACGTTCATGGCTTCGCTCAATGCCTGACGAAAATTGAACTTGTCTAAATTCTCCGAAACCTTACCGTAGTGGGTTTTCACTTCATCCAACACATCTTGGTCGAAGTCAGAAGTGGGAACTTTTCCTTCAAAGTACTTGTGCGTAAGCACCACGGCACGGTTCACGAAGTTGCCCAGAATGGCCACCAACTCGTTATTGTTCCGTGCCTGATAATCAGCCCACGTGAACTCGCTGTCCTTGTTTTCTGGAAGAATAGAAGTGATACAATAACGCAACGCGTCAATCCTGTCTGGATATTCCTCCAAGTACTCATGCAACCAAACTGCCCAGTTGCGCGAAGTGGAAAGCTTCTGTCCTTCCAGATTCAAGAACTCGTTGGCGGGAACATTATTTGGCAGAACGAACTCGCCATGTGCTTTCAGCAAAATGGGGAAGATGATGCAATGGAAAACAATATTGTCCTTGCCGATGAAATGCACCAAACGCGTTTCCTCGTCTTTCCAGTACGTTTCCCAGTTCTTGCCATTGTCGAGCGCCCACTGCTTGGTGGCACTGATGTAACCTATGGGTGCATCCAACCAAACGTAAAGCACTTTCCCTTCAGCACCTTCAACTGGAACGCGGACACCCCAATCGAGGTCGCGTGTCATGGCGCGCGGTTGCAATCCACCATCGATCCATGAATTGCACTGTCCGACCACGTGGTTTTTCCACTCTTTGGGGTTGTGATGCTGCTTGCCTTCGAGCGTTCCCTGGTTGATCCATTCCTTCAACCATTGTTCGTGGTCCTGCATGGGCAAGTACCAGTGCTTGGTGGTTTTCAAAACGGGTTTACTGCCACTAAGTGTTGATTTCGGGTCGATGAGCTCTGTTGGGCTCAACGCACTTCCGCAATTCTCGCATTGATCACCAAATGCGGAATCGTGGCCACATTTCGGACACGTTCCTGTGATGTATCGGTCGGCCAGGAACTGCTGCGCCTCCTCATCAAAATACTGCTCGCTTTCCTGAACGGTGAACGCATCTTTTTCCAGCAGTTCCAAAAAGTAGTTGGAAGCCGTTTCGTGATGCAACTTCGAGGACGTTCGATGATAGATGTCGAAATCAATTCCAAAATCGGCAAAGGATTTTCGGATGATCGCATCGTAGCGGTCAACTACTTCCTGTGGCGTAATTCCTTCTTTTTTGGCCTTGATGGTAATGGCCGCTCCGTGCTCATCCGAACCACACACGAAAAGCACATCTTCACCCTTCAAACGCATATACCGAACGTAAATGTCGGATGGCAGGTAAGCGCCTGCCAAGTGACCCAAATGGATGGGGCCGTTGGCGTATGGCAGTGCGGCTGTGATCAGATGTCGTTTGTATGCGGTCAAAGCTTGTTAATTTGGCCTGCGAAGATAGCAATACGAGTACGCATGAATGAAGAGCCCGTCCTAATGCTGAGCTTTCATTCGTTCTGTGGACAGCGCACCTGTCCATATTTGTCAAATACGGACATCGAGCTTATCTTTGAGAGGTATTTCAAAAGAAGGAAACTATGAACGTCAGTTTCACGGAAAAGCAGGAAAAGTACATCGCTGAGCAGATCAAATCGGGCGATTTTCAGAATGCCAGCGAGGTAGTGCGCGATGCGCTCAGACTGCATGAGGCCCTGAGAAACCGTATGATCGAGGATCTGAGAAAGGAAATCGAGAAAGGATGGTCTGGGCCAGCAAGCAAGCGCAGTGTCAAGGATATTATCAAGACCCGAACCCGTTAGTCAGGTTCGTAGCATGTTCAGCAAAAAAGGACATTTTGAAATTTCTCTTCCAGCGGATGAAGACCTGGAAGAAATATTCATCTATACGGAAGAGGAATTCGGAACGGATCAGGCCGTTGAGTATCTGACGGAACTTGATACCGTCTTCTATCAATTGGTGGGCAATCCCGAACTCGGCAGGGAAAGGAATGAGATAAAGAAAGGTCTGCGGAGTTTTCCTTCGGGCTCGCATGTCGTGTTCTATCGCATCCTCGCAGACCACGTCAGAATTGTTCGCGTGCTGCATGGAAGCCGTGATCTGCCAAGACATTTCTAAGTTCGCAGTCGCATGAAAATTCCACCATTTCTTAAACCTGGAAGCACAATCGGTATCGTTGCAACAGCACGTAAACTGACCTGGGAAGAAGTAGAACCGACCATTGGTGTTTTGGCTGATGCAGGTTTCACGGTTCGAACGGGACAACGCATGTTCGGGGCGCAGAATCAGTTTTCGGGAAGTGATGAAGATCGGGCTGCCGACATGCAGCGCATGTTGGATGACCCCGACATCAACGCCATTCTTTGTGCACGCGGTGGTTATGGAACGGTACGAATCATTGACAAACTTGATTTCTCGGAGTTTGTGAAGCACCCGAAATGGCTGTGCGGATTCAGCGATATCACTGTTCTGCATGCGCACATCAACCAGAATTACGGGGTTGCAACGTTGCACAGTTCCATGCCTTTGAGCATGAAAGATCTGCCCGAAGACCATGTGCAGATCACCACACTCATCAACTCGTTGAAAGGTGATTTACCGAGCTACGAATTTGCATCGCATCCGCTCAACCGAAATGGTGTAATGGAAGGCGAGATTGTTGGTGGAAATCTGTCGGTTCTGTATTCCATTCTTGGTTCAAAATCAGGCATCAAAACAGATGGAAAAATTCTGTTTTTGGAAGATCTGGATGAGTATCTCTATCACATTGATCGCATGATGATGAACCTCAAACGCAACGGGAAATTGGACAACTTGAAAGGTTTGATCATTGGCGGCATGAGCGACATGAACGACAATGCGATTCCGTTCGGTAAAACGGCTGAAGAGATCATTCGCGCAGCGGTGGAAGAATACGATTATCCCATTTGTTTCAATTTCCCCGCAGGGCATATTGACGACAACCGCGCACTTGTTTTAGGCAAAAAAGCCGCTGTCCGAATTACAGACAGCGGCTCGCAGTTCCAATATGTATCGTAATTAGCGCTCTACCTTCTCAAACCCTTCTGGAATTTTGAAAAGCGCATCGTCCAACTTCTTGTTCTCGATCTTATCTACCTGAAGGAAACCTTTCTTATCGCGCAAAAGCGTGTTTTCTTGAGCCAACAGCGGTAGCTTATTGTCCAAGTTCGGAATCTCCATGTAGTAGGTGGAGAAATTGTCTTTTCGGTTCAGGATCTTCAACAGCTTTGGGAAGAATGCATAATCGCCTTCCGTTACCCAATACATGATCTCGCGATCCGCATCCTTGTTCTTTACACGGTACTGCGAACAGTTCATGCCATGTATGGAACGCTTCAGTTGTCCTTCGATCACTTCAGAGCCCGAAGCACTTGCTTTGTCTAAGCTGCCTGGGCGGTTCATATACAGATTACGCTCGTGGCTCAAAGCGGTCATATCGCCCGTTTCCAAGTTTACCAATAACGTGGCCACCAACTTATCGCTTCCCTCTACGATCTCATCTATCCGAACCATGTTTCCCTTCACGTGGTACGCATACTGCGTCACATCCATCATGTTTGACTTTGTGAAGTATATCGATCCCTCAAATCCTTGGGCAAACGCGCCAAGTGAGACGATTGTTAGAAGGCCTGCGGCCAGCAGATTCCCGATTCGCATGAGCAGAGTTTTTGTGCGTTTTCAGTTTATGGTCGGGCGGCTTTACGTGATTGATGTCTCAAAGGTTTCCTTTACCTTCAAGATTCATTGAAATCAAATGGCCGACCACAACAAACTTGGAGAGAAAGGGGAGAACCTTGCGGTGAAGGAACTTCTGAAAAAAGGCTATTCCATTCTGGATGAGAACTGGCGCAGCGGCCGAAACGAACTCGATATTGTGGCTCGAATTGGCAACACCATTGTTTTTGTGGAAGTGAAAACGCGCTCCACAGACTTTTTCGGTGATCCGAGCGAGGCCGTTTCGATGGCTAAGCAGAAACGCATCATTCAGGCGGCAAACGATTATTTGCAGCAACACGAACTGGAACTGGAAGCCCGATTCGATGTCATTTCCATTGTGGCCACCGCCAAAGAAACCAGCATCGACCACATGGAAGACGCATTCTATCCTCTGGCCTAAACTATCTTTGCGCACGCAATGAGAGAACAAGGAAAAAAGCCGTTCGGCAAACGCGGTCAGGGTCGGCCCAACGAAGAAGGCCGCGACAGAAAACCATTCGCATCGGGCGACCGCAAGAAGTTCGGAGAAGGTGGAGAAAGACCGAAAAAGCGTTTCTCCGATTCCAAGCCAGCGGGAAAACCGCGCTTGGGAGGAAAAGGCAAGAAACGTCCCGTAGAGGTGGAAGGTGCCAATCCGCTACCGCGCCTCAATCAATACATCGCCAAGGCGGGTGTTTGTTCGAGACGCGAGGCCGATGAGCTCATTGCCACAGGGAAGATCGAGGTGAACGGGAAAGTGGTTCGAGAAATGGGTTATCGCGTGCAGCGCGATGATAAAGTGAAGTACGAAGGGAAGTTGCTGCGAGGCGAAGAGCTGCGTTATCTGCTGCTTAACAAACCCAAGAATTTCATTACCACCACATCTGACGAAAAAGGCCGCAAAACGGTGATGGATCTGGTGAAGAATGCCTGTTCGGAGCGCATCTATCCAGTTGGAAGATTGGATAAGGATACAACAGGATTGTTGCTTTTTACCAACGATGGCGATCTGGCCAAAAAGCTCACGCATCCTTCAAGCCTCGTAAAGAAGATCTACCACGTGTATCTCGACAAACCGATGACCGAGGAACACTTGGACGCCATGAATGAAGGCGTGGAGTTGGAAGACGGCTTCATGCAGCCCGATATTGTGAATTATGTGCAGGAACAACCGAACGGAACCGAACTGGGAATTCAACTCCATTCAGGCCGAAACCGTATTGTGCGAAGGCTTTTCGAGCATTTCGGTTACAAGGTCATTCGGCTCGACCGCTCACTCTTTGCCAACCTCACCAAAAAGGACATTCCGCGCGGGAAATGGCGTTTCTTACGGGACAATGAAGTGACCATGTTGAAGCAGGTGGCGGGGAAAACGGCTAAGAAGGGCAAGGCAAAACCTTAATCGTCTTTTTTCTTCTCTGGATCGGGTAGCGGGGTCATCGGGCGTTTGTCTTTGCCGCTGCGGTTGCCCACCGAGCCGCCCCAAAGGCCGATCTGTGGGTCGCGGTGCTGCTTTTCGCCCACAAATGGCGAACGCGTGCTGGCAAAAGGAGTGTATTCGCTTCGTGCCTGTTTGGCGCGTTTCTTCTTGGATCGGAATTCGCTTTTCTGCTTCTTGCTGCTGTTGAAGCGTTTCTCCGTGGAACGCACCGCAAACTGCGAATCGATGTTCACGCGTTTGGTCTTTCTGCGGTAGGCGAACTCATCAAAATCATGGAACTGCTTGCTGCGCCTTTCACGTGTGGCAAACTCATCAAAACTTCGGAACCGACCTTTTCGTTTGTTCCGCGTAGCGAATTCATCCTTGTCGTAATAATTTCCTTTGCCTCGGCCTTTGCTTGCAAACTCGTCATAGTCGCGGAAAAGCTTCTTGCGGCTTGTCTTCACGCTGAAAGGATCCTTGTTGGAGAACCCTGAACCCGAACGTTTCTTGGCCACAAAGAAATCGCCCATCCGTGTCTTCTTTCGGTTGTGGCGCACGGCCGAACTGAAACCTGCCAAACGGTCCTTTTTGTTCACGTTTACCTGCGTAAATCCCATGGCAGGACACGCGATCTGGCCGAAGGCCACATCTGCTGCCAACGAGCACAGAAACGTTATGATTACAAGGATTCGCAACAAAACCGAAAAGCAAGGCAAGTTAGTGACTATCAATTAATTGACTTCAATGCTAACTTTAGGATGGGAAAAGTCAATGTCATGGGAAAAAGTATACAACTGTCCATGCTGCTTACGTTTTTGGTGTCGCAATTGTTCGGGCAGCAAACGAATATGGTAGCTGTTTCGGAGGAAGAATCGATGTGGGGAGAACCTTCCACCACTATGGACCGATCATCGCGTCCAAGTTTGGAATTGGGGTTTGCACCCAACCCGTTTGCGGGAGAGATCACGGTCAATCTCACCTTGCCTGAGAGCGGAAAGGTTTCGCTGAAAGTGTTCGATATTCTCGGTCAGGAAGTGGAGACCGTGGCCAACGAATACATGACCGAAGGACCGCATACGCTGAAGTATCTGGGCAGCGACCTTCCCGCAGGGCGGTACTATTTTCATCTTTCCGCAGGCGGGAAAGTCGTCATCAAACAGGTGCTGAAGAAGAATTAGTCGTTGTCCACATCAAATTTCATCTCTATCACGACCATCTTGCAAAGATTGATGTTCTGTTCTTCGCACAGATCAGCTATCGGGTTGAGGAAGGCCAAGACATTTTCGAATGAATCTTCATCGATGTGTGTCTGAATTTCGAGTTTATTACTGGCATTGTCCTCCCAAGGCTCAACATTCGTAAGCAGCGTTGATTCAAGTTTATGGGTGTTTGCCCACTTTTCAAGTGCTTCTAATTTGGAAAGATCCTTCCCATAGATTCCAATTTCAAGGGATTCAAGGACAGAAGGGTTTTCGCTGCCATTGTCGTACGATTTTCTCAGCTGCTCTTCCCAATCTGCTCTACAAGTGCTCTTGGACGATTGTCCATTCACGATAAATGAAAAGGACACCAGAAATAAGATGGAAATAAGTCGTTTCATGTTTATAGGTCTCTGTGGTTGGTCTTAAAACCGATGAGGGCATGACAGGGGTCAATTCCCAGCTGCTCACATTTTTTCCGAACGCGATTCAGGAACAGCATGACCAACTCAAACCGATCTTCCTGCAATCGCGATTCCAAATGGATGTAGTTGGTGGTTTCATTATCGATCTCTACATCGGTTCTGATCTCGCTGACACATTTTTCTGATCGGGCCCAAGACTCCAACATGCGCAGTTTGGAGATGTCTGAATTTCTGATGCCGACAACAATGGTATCACGGATCAGAATCTGAAATGGTGGGTTTTCCTTGAGTTCATTGTTCGATTTGTTGTACCACAATTTAATGTGGTCTTCCGAAAGCATTTTACATGTGTCCTGCGGTTCAGAAAAACCAAGTTGTGCGAAGCACAAGCAAATGAAAATGGAGCCGAGTTGTTTCATGGGAATCGAATTAGATGAACCAAGTTACTGATTATCAGTACAACTACATTAATCGGTCAACCACGTTTGGCCGCCTGATTGGCCTCTTTGATCGCCACGTTCAGCAGTTTGAAATCGGGTTTGCCGTTTTGCGTCACCAAATGGTCGGTCATGACGATGGCGCGTCTGATCTTGATCTCCGAACTCTTCACATTGTCGCTCCAGTAGATCAAGGTGCGCTGCGTGCCTTTGGTCAGTTTGTGGAAAAGCTCGTCCGCTTCTGGGTTCTGATCCAGCACTTCGCGAAGCTCCTCACTCATCGGCACACCGTATTCCGAACGGTCTTTTTCCAGTTCAACGGAAATCGTTTCGCCACGCACCAGACCGAGTTTTTTCACGCGTTCGCTGTTCAGCAGAATGCGATGCCCGCCCATGCCATCGCCATAAATGGCGCAATGATATTTGACCGCTCCGTTCACCGTGGTAACAACCCTTCGGTCGTTGCCTTCGATCAACTGCACGGCAATCTCGTTCGGCACCGAAAAGAACCAATGGTACAGGTCCGAATTGTCGTCTTTGGCAAGTTGTGTTGTGAATCTCATCCGTGCTTCCTCCAAAAATAAGGAGTGAAGAGAATAAGTACGGTGAACAGTTCCAAACGACCGATGAGCATGAGAATGGACAATAACCACTTGGCACCCGAAGAAAGCCACGAAAAATTATCTGTAGGGCCAACATGGCCGATGCCAGGACCCACGTTACCGAGCGATGTGGCCACAGCTCCCATGGCGGTGTCGAGGTCAACTCCAAGTGTTGTGATGATAATGGAGCCAATGGCGAAAATGAGAATGTACATCATGATGAATGCCACCACGTTGTAGGTTATGGACTGTTCCACCGCCCGTTTGTTCAACCGCACAGGAATGATGGCAGAAGGGTGCAATTGACGCTTCAGTTCCAAGAAACTGTTCTTGAAAAGAATGATGTGGCGCACCACTTTTACACCACCTGCTGTGGAACCTGCCGAACCACCAATGAACAGCAGCATGAAGAATACGATGGTCAGAAATGGAGTCCAACTGGTGTAATCGGCCGATACGAAACCTGTGGTTGTGATAAGAGAAACGACCTGAAACAGCGAATCGCGGAACGCCTTTTCAACGCCTTCATCGATCACGTTGGCCACCACAACGGTAGCCGCAATCGATACGAGAGCGGTAATGCCCGCATAGTACCTGAATTCTTCATTTTCAATGACCTTCTTTATCTGACCTGTTATTCCGAAATAGGTCAACGTAAAGCTTGTTCCTGCCAAGAACATGAATACGATGATGACATATTGAATGGCTGGCGAAAATTCGGCAGCACTGCTGTTGTAAGTCGAAAATCCACCTGTGGCCATGGTTGTCAGTGCGTGGTTCAGCGAATCAAACCAACCCATGCCTGCAACTTTCAGCGCAATGAATTCAGCAACCGTCAATCCCAAATAGACCAACCACAGTCTCTTGGCAGTATCGCGGATCTTCGGTGCCAATTTATCAGGCTTCAGGCCAGGTGATTCGGCCACAAAAAGCTGCATGCCACCAATTCCCAACACGGGAAGAATGGCCACGGCCAGCACAATAATTCCCATTCCACCGATCCACTGCGTCATGCTTCGCCAAAGCAGAATGTCGCGCGGAATGATATCAAGGTCGTTGATGATGGACGCGCCCGTTGTGGTGTAACCCGACATGGTTTCGAAGAACGCATCGGTAAAGTGTGGCACGCTGCCGCTCATCACATAAGGAAGCGTACCCGAAAGCGACATTACCAACCAACCGAATGATACAATAAGGAAACCTTCGCGCTTGCGGATGTTCGGTTTCTCCTGAGAGCGGGTCAAGGCCCACGTCAGCAGTCCAGTACCAAGCGTTGCGCAGGCCGAAAAACCGATGGGAACAAGATCGTGCGCATTGTAATAGAGCGAAGCAGGAAGACAAAGGACCATGAACAGTCCGTTGAAGACCAGCAGCAGACCCAGTACATGAAGAACTACACGGTAGTTGTTGTTCATCTCAAAGAGGAAATTAGAAACTGGAAAAAGGAAAAACGGACCGACCAAATGGTCATTTTATACTTCATGTTTCAATTTTCAGCTTTAAAAATTACGACTGTAAATAGTGGAATAGATATTTTTTGAGCCACGGATGAACACTGATTTTTTCACAGATCATCTGCGTTTGTTCTGTGAAAATCTGTGCATCTGTGGCTTATTCATGTTGTTTGTGAATACAGGCGAATTATCAGATCAAAAATAGCTTTCGACCTTGTGGATGCAGGTTGGGCGTGAAACCACCACCACGTGATCCAATGGCTCGAAGACGAAATCTCCGTTCGGAGTAAAGCTTTTTCCGTGGCGGATGACACCGCCCACAATGGCCGACTTTGGGAAGTTGATGCCCTTGAGCACTTTGCCAACCAACTGCGATTTTTCGCTGACCTCGAACTCCACAACTTCCGCATCCACGCCATGCAGACTGGTGAGCGAAAGCACTTCGCCCTTACGAATGTGGCGGAAAATGAAATTGGCCGCAATCAGTTTTTTGTTGATCATGGTGTCGACACCGATGTTCTGCGAAAGGTGGATGTAATCCATGTTCTCCACCAGCGCAATGGTCTTACGTACACCGTGGTTCTTGGCCACGAGGCACGAGATGATGTTGGTCTCAGAGTTATCGGTCACGGCAATGAACGCATCCATCTGATCGATACCTTCCTCTTGAAGCAGTTCCACATCGCTTCCATCTCCGTTGATCACCAGCGTGCCTTGCAGCTGATCGGCCAGTTCAAAACAGCGGTCCTTGTCCGCTTCTATCAACTTCACATTGAACTTCAGACTGAGTTTCTTGGCCGTGTGCATTCCCACCTCGTTGCCACCTATCACCATCACGTTCTTAATGCGTCTGCGCTCCTTGCCCGATAGCGAGAGAATATGCTCCATGGCATCTTGCTGCGCAATGAAATACACGTGATCGCCCACGTGGAAACTCACATCGCCACGCGGAATGATGGTCTCATTCTTACGTAGAATGGCAACGGTCAAAAAATTATTTTCAGGGTTCAGATAAGCGGCTTCCGAAACCGTTTTTCCAGCCAGCGGACTGGTCTCTTCAATGGAGATTCCTGCCAGGTTCAGCAATCCGCGGTCGAACTCATACGAGTCGGTGAACGCTACTTCTTTCAACAGTCGTTTTATCTCGCGTGCTGCCAGCGTTTCGGTGCTGATGATCTCGTCAATGCCAAGTTCTTCCAGGTCGAGTTTCTCCTTTTTCAGTAGAAACTCCGTGTTCCGAACGCGGGCAATGGTCCGTTTGGCACCCAGATGTTTGGCAATGATGCACGTGCTGATGTTGGCCTCTTCCGAGTTGGTGGCCGCGATCACCAGATCGGCCTTGAAAACGTTCGCCTCCTCCAAAATGGTGTAAGAGATGGAGTTCCCACGGATGGTGGAAATATCCAAGTGGTCGGCCGCATATTTCAGTTTATCGGCATCTGTATCGATCAGGGCAATGTCCTGATTCTCCTGTGTGAGCAGCTTTGCGAGGTGAAAACCCACATCTCCTGCCCCTGCAATGATTATTCGCATGGTTGAAATGTGGTGCAAAGGTATAAGCCACAGCATTAACTACGCGATTCGCGTGATCAAAAACGTAGGATTAGCAGAAACGCCATCGGCCTGCAGTGTTCAAATGCAAATCACCCAACTTTCCCACCATTAACTGTGGGTTTTAAGAGTTCAGTGTTCTCAATCCACACTACAAGATAAGGGTTTGCGCTATCAACCCTTTTCATAACAAGCAAGAATGGTGAGTCGAAGATTAAATGCTTTGGGGTTGGCTTTTCTATTTGAGCAGGAGCTTCTTCGGTGGCAACTCCATATTCAACCACGCTTTCAACTTCAGCACCTTCTTCATCCAATCGCAATCCAATTCTTTGATACGCCTTGTCAATTTGAAATGTATCGGTGTCCGCACTAAATCGATTTCCGATTAGGTTGTCGAAGTTTTTATCCAAATTGAATTCGACAACCGGAATATTAAGCAGGTCTGATTCAAGGAAAAGCAATTTCCAAGGTTCCATTTTATGTGTGGATTCTTTATCTGAAATCTTAGCTTGATAAAAGGAATACAAATCTCGAATTGATTTCACTTCAGGTGCGGTGGAGGTAAAAAGTAGTATCTCATGGGCGGAAGATTTCGGCTTTAACCTTACCGCAAAGTCATTATCATTTAGGTAATAAAGAATCTGGACTTGATCTATTAATTCCTCATCATAACCATAGCCCCCAACGATTCAACAACCGTGTTTTTGAATACAAGCTCTGAATGGTTGCGCTTGAACTTCTTGGCAAACGGTAGTGACTTCTTGAATACCGCTGTTACAGAAATTAAGGTTTCATCAACCGTGGCTGCAACGTCAATTTCATTATCTGAGATTGAATTCTCAAAAGAGGTGGCCTCGTTCAACCACATCAACTGACTATGAGCTTCAGGTATTGTCAATGGTCGATTTATTATCTGTTTTACTTGGTTCCAAGCATATTCCCCAGTGGAACAATAGATCTGCGTTTTTTGAAGGTCAACAGGTTGTTCGATCGTAAGCACAAACTCAGTTTGCTTTAAGGAATCCAAAGAGATGACATCTGGAAGCGGGTTGTCCTCGTTGCATCCAAAGTAGAGCGGAACCAAAAGGAGTATATAACCGTGTTTTTTCATTTCGAGATTATGGTTCCTCTAAGTTAATCTCGATTGTGAATATCATACATCGTTAACTTCGCCCCTATGAAATTCCCTGGCGTTGTCCGTTCGAAATTGCCGCAGCAAGGCACTACCATTTTTACGGTGATGAGCGGTCTGGCGCGCGAAACAGGTGCCATCAATCTCTCGCAAGGATTTCCTGATTTCAGCATCCCGAAACGATTGGTCGAGCTCACGCATCAGTACATGCTGAAAGGGTTCAATCAGTATTCGCCCATGCAGGGCGTGATTTCGCTCCGCGAAAAGTTGGCGGAGAAAGTGGAAGAGCTCTATTCGGCCAAGTACGATCCCGAAACGGAGATCAACATTACGGCTGGTGCCACGCAGGCCATTTACACGGCCATCTCGGCCTTCATCAACGAAGGCGATGAGGTCATCATTTTTGAGCCAGCATACGATTGCTATGTGCCAGCCATCGAGATCCATGGCGGCAAGGCCATGTACATTCAGATGAACCTTTCGGGCGAACTGATCGATTGGGAAAAAGTAAAACGCCTTATCAATCAGCGTACGCGGATGATCATCATCAACACGCCTCACAACCCTTCGGGGCGCGTGATGAGTGCGGCCGACATGCTCAAGCTGCAAAAGCTTACGGACAACACCGACATCATCATCTTGAGCGATGAGGTGTATGAGCACATCATTTTCGATGGGTTGGAACATCAGAGCGTGGCGCGCTATCCGAAGCTGGCGGAGCGTTCCATCATCGTTTCATCTTTCGGGAAAACGTATCATAACACGGGTTGGAAGATCGGCCATGTGTTGGCACCGAAGGAGCTGATGACAGAGTTCAGGAAGGTGCATCAGTTCAATGTGTTTTCGGTGAACACGCCTGCGCAACACGCGCTGGCCGAGTTCCTCAACGACCGCGAACATTATCTGGAACTCGGTAGTTTCTATCAGGAAAAACGCGACCGTTTTGTGCAGCTGCTTTCAGGTTCGCGTTTCAAGATCAGGCCAAGTGAAGGAACCTACTTTCAGTTGTTGGACTATTCCAAAATATCAGACGAAAAAGACACCGAATACGCGGTGCGAATGACCAAGGAGTTCGGGGTGGCATCCATTCCCGTTTCTGTGTTCTATCACGAGAAAAATGACGACCATTTTCTCCGTTTCTGCTTTGCGAAAGAGGACGAAACCTTGGAGAAAGCGGCAGAAAAACTGGTTAAATTATGAGCCAGCGATGGTTTGAAACGACCCCCTCGTCCGCCTCGGGCGGACACTCCCCCTTTCATGGGGGAGAATTGGTGGGTACATCTGAGCTCTGCGAAGAATCATGGCTCCCCTCCTTGATAGGAGGGGTTGGGGGAGGTCTTTTTCAATCAAATCTTTCCTCAAATGAATGATCTACGCGTAACCGTTTGCCAGCAACCGCTGGTTTGGGAAGACAAAGCGGCCAACCTAAAATTCTGGGAGGAGAAACTTCGTCCGCTCAAACGCCAGACCGATCTGATCGTGCTGCCCGAAATGTTCACCACAGGTTTTACCATGAATGTCCGTCAATTGGCCGAACCGATGGATGGCAGAACTGTAGCTTGGGTCCGTGACCTTTCCACCGAATTGGATGCAACAATCACTGGCAGCGTCATCATTCGTGAAGAATGCACTACAGGCGGTTCTGGTGGGAAGTTTTACAACCGCATGCTATGGGCAAATCCCGACCGTAGTTTTACATGGTATGACAAGCGGCATCGGTTCAGTTTTGCAGATGAAGACAAGTTCTTCACCGCAGGGAAACAGCGCGTTCTGATAGATGGCCCGAACGGTTGGCGAGTGATGCCACAGGTGTGCTACGATCTGCGTTTTCCTGTTTTCAGCAGAAACTTGAAATCGGACATGTATGACGTGTTGATCTACGTGGCCAATTGGCCTGCTGTGCGTTCTTCAGCATGGAGAAGTTTGCTGGTGGCGCGGGCGCACGAAAACCAATGTTATGTAGTTGGTGTGAACCGCGTTGGTACGGACGGAAAAGGAATTGAATACGATGGAAGTTCGTTGGTGGTAAGCCCGAAAGGCGAGATTCTTTGCTCATTTGAAGTGGGAGAAGCGGCCATCGAAACGATTGCACTTTCCAAAACGGACCTGGACGATTTTCGCGCTAAGTTCCGCCCGTTGGATGATGCTGATGAATTTGAACTGAAACTGTGATGGAAAGAAACTTCGCGATGGCGCTGTCCATCATTTTCCAACCCATTTTCGTTCCGATCTACTCGTTGGTCATTCTCTATCACGCCAACACCTACATCACATACGCGGTTCCGCTGGATGTGTGGAAATCCATTTTCATCATCACGCTACTGAACACGGTGATCTTTCCGATGAGCGTGTTCTATTACTTTCTGCGCAGCGGGTTGATCGAATCGTTGCACATGCACACGGCCAAAGAGCGGTCGTTGCCATTCCTGAGCATCATCGTCTTTCATCTCAGCACGTTCTACATTTTCTCCCGCGTTCCTGTTCCGAGCCTGTTTTTGGATTTGATCCTTGGTGCCGCGCTTTCGGTAGCAATCGCATTTGTCATCAACCTGAAATGGAAAGTGAGCATCCACATGCTCGGCATGGGCGGCATTGTGGGAACGATCATCGGTTTGGCGCTGCGTTACCAAGTGGATGTGGTGCCGCTGGTGATGGCGCTTACCGTTCTGAGCGGATTGGTCGGTTTTGCACGTTTGAAACTGAATGCCCACACACCTCTTCAGGTGTATGTTGGTTTTGTGCTTGGAGTGTTGATCCTGACGGGAACGGTGTTGATTCCATAAGGCTTCTGTCATTTCGATCGACCGAAGGGAGCGGAGAAATCTTAGCCCATAGAGTTAGATGTCTCGGCTACGCAAGCTTTGCTCGGCATGACAAATCAGTCCTTCGTTTTCGATTGGCGATTTTCCTCCGCTTCTTCTTCCTTCTTCTCCGCTTTGACCAGCGATTTTAAAACCTCTGTAGACAGCTTGTAGAATGTGCTGCCGATGATGTAGTTGAGGCGGCTTTCCGTTCCTGGGAAATGCTCCGAGGCCAATCCACCGCTAATCTGTTTCCCATCTTTGTCCATAATAGTGTAGTGGATGGCTACCATGCGTTTCGGATCAATAAAAGCGGTTTCGGGATCGGAGAGGTCCATTTTCACATCCATCTGGTTGATGAACAGAAAGCGGTTCAGTCCATAATTGGAGTAAAACCGATTGAGAACAGCGTAGTTTTTCAGCTGGGCGTTCATATAACGCTCGGTTGCATCGCGCTCAGCAACTACATGTCCGTTACGGATGCCCACTTCCTTTTGGGGTGCTGGCGGCTGAACCGTTTTCTTTTTTGTTTTCCCTGATTTCTCATCTTTCTCTTCAACCGGAACGGGAACATACTTGTAGCCAAGAACCTCGTAAATGTCAATGAGGTCTTCATCCGTAATGCTGTCGGTATTCAGGAACGTGGCCGTTTCCATGCTGTCTTTCAGCGCAGCCTGCAAACTCAATTGGATCTCATTTCGCAAGCGATTGAAAATTTCCAGCTGCGTCATTTGGTTCACCTCGGTCAGGTCACGCATAATGTCGCAGTAGAACAGCTTTTCCTCAAACGGAATGATCAGGATCTTGGCTTCTTCCTTCGTTCCTTCTGCGTAAACGTCTTGGTCCGTTTTTGTCACTTTTTCATCTCCGAACATGTCTGTTTGGGAAATCCCGAACAGCGGAAAGAGAAGGAAAGCAAGAACCAGAAAACGCATTCGGTCTATTTGAGGAAGAACTTGTAGATGTCGTTGCCGTTGGCGAGCAACAGCAAGGTAAGCAACAGGATCATTCCAACGGTTTGGGTGTACTCCATGAACTTGTCGCTCGGCTTTTTGCCCACCACCATCTCGTAGAGCAGGAATACCACGTGGCCACCATCCAAAGCAGGTATCGGAAGTACGTTCATGATGGCCAGCACCAGCGAGAGAAATGCGGTCATCGACCAGAACGAATGCCAATCCCAAGTGGAAGGGAACATGCTTCCAATGGAGCCGAAACCACCGATCTGCGAAGCACCTTCTTTTGAGAAAAGCAGCTTAAGGCTTGAAACATATCCGTTCAGCACATTTCCCGTCTCCACAAACCCGGCAGGAATTGATTCGAAGAACGTGTAACGGTAGGTTTCCGTTTTCAGGAAGTCGTTCACCATGCAAAGCTGAATACCGATGCGGCCTTCATCACTCACTTTGGTTGTGAGTGTTTTTTCCTCTCCGTCACGCAGTACAACTACGTTGATTTCTTTCCCGGTATTTGCCTTAATGGCTTTCAATCCCTCAAAGAAACCAGGCGTTGAAGTGGTATCAACACGAATAATGCGGTCGCCTTTTTTGAACCCTGCCTGCATGGCCAGATCACCGGGTAGGACGCTGTCCACCTCGAACGGATAGCGTGGCATGAACAGACTTTTGGTTCCATTTCCAAGCAGTTCTTTCTCGATGTCTGCCGGAAGTGCGACCATCTCTTTCTTACCATTATGCTCAATCTCAATGGTCCGTGCGCCATGGATCAGAACCGCCTTCCCAAGCTGTTCGAAGTAATGCACGCTCGTATCATTGAGACCAAGGATCTTATCACCATCCGCAATGCCGTATTTGTGGAGTGTAGAGTCTGCGTAAACGCCATAATCCATGTTGGCAAGCGGCAATTTCTCCTTACCCCAAGTGAACAGCACCATGCTGTAAATGAGGAATCCGAGGATCAGATTTACCGTCACTCCACCAAGCATGATGATCAATCGTTGCCAAGCTGGTTTGCTGCGGAACTCCCATGGCTTTGGTTCTTCCTTCAACGCTTCTGTGTCCATGCTTTCGTCCACCATGCCGTCAATTTGCACGTAGCCGCCCATTGGGAACCAACCGATTCCGTACTCAGTTTCGCCACGCTTTATCTTGAAAAGCGAGAAGTTGAGCACGTTCGGAAGCGGAAAAAGGAAGTCGAAGAACAGGTAGAATTTCTTGACACGTGTGCCGAAAAGCCGTGCTGGGATGAAGTGCCCGAGCTCGTGAAGTGTGACAAGGATGGTGAGACTGAGCAGGAGCTGTCCCGCCTTGATGAGTATATCCATTTAGTTGATCATTTCGAGTGCCAACACGCGAGTTTCCGCATCTGTTGCCACATAGTCGTCATAGTTAGGTTTTTTTATGAAAGACACGCGTTGCATCGATTGTTCGATGATGTCTGACATTTCGAGGAAGCCGATGCGGTCTTTCAGGAACGCATCAACAGCAATTTCATTGGCCGCGTTGAGAATGCAGGGTTGATTTCCACCTTGGTTCAGCGCCTCAAACGCCAATGCCAAGTTGCGGAAGGTTTCCGTGTCCGCCTTCTCAAACGTGAGTTGCGGGTAATTCAAGAAGTTGAAACGAGGAAAATCCGACTTCAATCGGTTCGGATAGCCGAGCGCAAACTGGATCGGAAGCTTCATGTCCGGCAAACCCATCTGCGCTTTCATGCTACCGTCCTCAAACTGAACAATGCTGTGGATGATGCTTTGCGGATGCACAATCACATCGATCTGCTCATTCTTCAGCCCGAACAGCCATTTTGCTTCGATCACTTCCAAGCCTTTGTTCATCATCGAAGCACTGTCGATGGTGATCTTGGCACCCATGTCCCAATTCGGGTGTTTGAGGGCCTGAGCTTTGGTCACAGCCGCCAATTGTTCACGTTTCTGTCCACGGAACGGACCACCAGAAGCCGTCAGATAGATCTTTTCGATCGGATTGTGAAACTCACCTACCAAACATTGGAAAATGGCCGAATGCTCACTATCGACAGGATAGATGTTTACGCCCTTTTTCCGAGCGAGGTCGGTTACGATTTCGCCAGCCACAACAAGCGTTTCCTTGTTGGCTAACGCGATGTGTTTTCCTGCGTCAATTGCCGCCAATGTAGGGCGCAATCCTGCATAACCGACCAACGCAGTAAGCACAATATCGATGTCTTCCATCTGCACCACCTGCGCCAGACTGTCCGCGCCAGCATACACCTTGATGCCCTCATCGAAAAGTGCGTCCTGCACCTTCTTGAATTGGCTTTCATCGCCAATGACCACGCAATTAGGTTTGAATTTGAGCGCTTGCTCTATCAGAAGTTCAGCACTGCTATGCGCAGTTAGCACCTCTAACTCAAAAACCTCAGGATTTGCCTCCAAAACCTCCAGCGCCTGTGTTCCAATAGAACCGGTGGAGCCAAGGATGGCGATGTGCCGTTTATCTGTCTTGTTGTCACTCATTCGCGAAGCCGCAAAAGTACCTCAATTGGTAGGATGGGCAAGAGTTAGAAATTACACCACTTCAACATCTCCGTGGTGCGGTTTTCCGCATCGATCCTTACGAACATGCATCCGCGCAGCGTTGACGGAAGTTCTACGATGGAGCTGTTTGCAGAAATGCTCATCAACAATCGCATGGAAACGTCAAAAACCTGAATGGAAGTAATCGTGGCTTCAGGTTCGAAGATCAATCTGTTTCCGTTCAACTGAACCCATTTTGTGGCTTCCTTTTCTTGAATGGAAACAAAACCGCCAGCAGAGCAATCGGGAATATCCCATATCTGATCGGTGACCGATGACGTGCAGTTTTCGCACAGAATACTTTTCAGGAAACAGCTCGATTTTCCCACGATGGCACCGAACGGATAATCGCAATGGTTGATGTTGGCCAAGTAGCGGTTCATGTTGTAGCAAATGCCATTCTGATTGAGCCGCGCGCGGATGTAATCGGAGCCCGTGACCCAGAAAAACGCACCGCAATTGGCTGGGGCGCAGTTCAGCACGGAACCGCTCTGATATGGCACCACGCAATCCCATTCGGTATGAAATCCGATCACGGGAATATCCTGTCCGTCCATCACGCCTTGGTTCACGTTGGCAATGCCGCCACAGTTGTTGATCACGCCTTTGATGGTGAATGTTTCCGTCAGGTCGTTTCCTGCCGTGTCCAACATGCCGAGGTCATCCAAACAGGTGGTGCAGAACGCTTCACCTTCGGATTGATCCCAAAACGCGGATTTCAACGAAGTGATGGAGCCCGCACTTTCGCCTTGCAGGAAAATGTACGAAGTATCGATGCCGAGGTCTGCGGCATTATGCACCAAATGGCGGATGGCCGCGCGGTTGTCCTGCACCGCACGATAAGCAGCGGCTTTCAACCGCCACGCTTCCGACTGGCAACTGATGCACGGACCGAAAACATCGGTTGCCGAACAGTTCCAGCCCAAACGGTACGAGATGGTGGCCGTAACGAAACCGCGCCTTGCCATCTCCATGGCGTAAGGGGCCATGTCGGTTCGGTCGCCAGCTAAAAACGCACCGCCATGCGTCATCACGATCAGTGGTCGCGATTGAACTGGATCGATGTTCGGGTCGGGCATGTAAATATCCATCCGCAAACTGTCCATGGTTGCACTTGGCCAACGCATGGAAGTGGCGAAATGCACATCTGGCGTGATCTGAATTTCTGAACTATCGAAAAGCGCATCTTGCGCGTAGCGGTCGGCAAGGCAATGCTGGGATTGACCAAATGCGTTGCCGATGGTCAGAAAAAAGAGAAAAGGAAAAACGAAAAATGGGTTTCGCATGGTCGAATTTACGAGTCAACGTCTCTCGTCCGTCACCCTGAACTTGTTTCAGGGTCTCCAGTAGATGCTGAAACAAGTTCAGCATGACGAGGTTAATTCGCTTTCACAATCCGCTGATATTCTTTTGAACCTTCGCGAAGCGTGCGTTCCTGCGTGTCGAAATTCACTTCGTACAACCCGAAACGTTCATCATAACCGAGGTCCCACTCAAAGTTGTCCATCAGCGACCAGTAGTAATAGCCGCGCACATTATACCCATCTTTTATCGCCTTCGAAACAGCATAGAGATACTTTCTGATGAACTCGCCACGGATGTCATCATCCGCATCGGCCACGCCATTTTCTGTGATAATTATTGGACGATTGAGAGCCGAAATCTCCTTGATGGCTCGGTAAAAACCTTCGGGGTACATGGTGTAATCCATGTCGGTCGGGGTTTCGTTGGGGTACATGCGGGTTTTCAGCGCTTCATCCAAGTTCAGTGAGAAATCCATGGCGTTGTGACTGTAGTAATTCAATCCAACGAAATCGAGCGTGTAAGGCGCGTTCGGAATGTCTGCTTTCAGATCAACCAATGTTGGGAAACTGAAACGGTAAACACCTTTGGTGAATGTGCCGATGAACGAGCCGTTGAAACCTTGGTTCACGGTTCGTGAAAGCAACCTGTCAAAGAGATTCCAATCGTTCATCGGGTCAATCTGGTGCATGTTCTTCACAATGCCGATCATGGCGCGTTCTCCGCGAGGGATACTCTTCAATTTCTCATAAACCTTAACGTGAGCGAGGTACATGTTCTTCAACACCTCTGCGGCCAATTTCGGGTCTTGTTTTCCTGGCGGGAAATTGCCATCGAAGTAGGCCGCGATGACGAAAACAGCTGGCTCATTGAGCGTACACCAATACTTCACCCGTTCGTGAAGTGCCTTGAAAACGATGGCCGAGAAATCCACGAAATCCTGAATGTTCTCCTCCTTTTCGAACGCTCCTTTTTCCTCGAACCACATTGGGTGACAGAAGTGATGCAGCGTGATCATCGGCTCAATTCCAGCTGCCAAAAGGCTATCGACCATATCAGAATAATGTTGAAGTGCGGCTGTATCAACCTTGCCTTCTTCAGGCATGATCTTGCTCCACGAAACAGAGAAACGATAGCTTGAAACGCCCAGTTCCTGCATCAGTTTGATGTCTTCGGGATAGCGGTTCCAGTGGTCGCATGCGAGGCCACATTTTTCACCTCGCGCTATGCGTGGATTTCCATCTTCGTCCACTTGCTTTTCCCAGTCCGCCCAATTGTTGGTGGTGTGGTTTCCTTCCACCTGATGCGCTGCTGACGAAACGCCCCAAATGAAATTATCAGGGAACGAAATGTCGCTCAGGTCAATCTTGTCCCAATCCCAATGCTCCACGGGTTCTTTGAAATTGAGGTAAGCGGTCGGGATGAGGTAAAGAAGGACGAGGAAGGCGAGGATTCGGACGGTTGTTTTCATACTCCGAAAATAGGAATGATCAAGTAAGCTGATCCGCCACGTTTCTATCATTCGCCAAGCGTGGCAATTTGAACTGCCCGCCCAATTTTCCTTGCGAACGTGCGTAGTTGATGAACGCATCTTCAGCGACTTCGGTAATTACCGCTGGTCGGAGAATATTCCCCGAAATCAGATCTTTGTAGTAGATGTTCTGTTCCTGTAATTCCTTATCGATAGTTGAAGCGAATTGCTCCATGTTTTCAGGGCGCTTCGCGAAGCTGATGAACCACTCATGGTATGGCAACCCGCCTGAGGCGGGGTTGACCTGTGGTGCCACATGAAAGTCGATCACCTCGCCACCGTTTTCCGTCAAAGCCTTGTTCAGCGCAGCTTCCACTTCCTTGGCAATCACGTGCTCACCAAAGGCGGAGGTAAAATGCTTTACGCGGCCTGAAACGATCACGCGGTAAGGGTCTTTGCTTACGAACTGAACCATATCGCCAATATTGTAGCCCCACAGACCAGCGTTATTACTCACAATAAGCGCGTAATTCTTGCCCAGTTCCACTTCGCCAATGGTCAGGCGTGTTGGGTTTTCGTTGTGAACTTCATCCGCAGGAACGAACTCGTAGAAAATGCCCGCATTGAGAATGAGCAGCATGCCTTTTTCATGCTGTTTGTCCTGATACGCGAAGAAACCTTCCGATGCCGGAAACAGCTCAATGCTGTCGATCTTCTTGCCGATGCTGGCTTCCATTTTGGCGCGATAAGGTTCAAAGTTCACGCCTCCGTAAACGAACAGGGAGAAATCAGGAAACACATCTTTCACTTGCTTTCCTGTGCGTTCTTGAATCTTATCGAAATACATCTGAACCCAACTTGGAATGCCCGAAATGAGCGTCATGCGTTCTTTCAATGTTTCTTCCACAACGGCATCGACCTTGGTTTCCCAATCTTCGATACAGTTGGTCTCGTAACTCGGCATTTGATTGGTGCGCAGATAATCAGGAACGAAATGGTTGCTGATGCCAGAAAGTCGCCCTACATGAATGCCGTTCTTCTTTTCCAGTTCGGGCGAACCCGAAAGAAATATCAGTTTACCATCCAAAAACTGCGAATTTCCTGTTTCGTGGATGTAACTAAGCAATGCATTCTTGGCTCCGTTCAAATGGTTCGGAATGCTATCGCGAGTTATCGGAATGTACTTAGCGCCCGAAGTGGTTCCGCTGGTTTTGGCCAAATAGAGCGGTTTTCCTGGCCACAGCACATTTTCTTCTCCGCTTGCCGTTCGTTCGAAATAGGGTTTCAATTCCTCATAATCCCGAATAGGAACGCGTTTTACAAAATCTTCATGGTTCCGGATCCGCAGAAAATCGTGGTCTTTCCCGAAGGAAGTTTCCTTGGCCTTTGAGATGAGTTCTGCGAAAACCTTCTGTTGTGTTGCAACGGGCTTGCTGCTCCACGCAACCGTTTGGCGGTGCGTCCACCACGCTAAAGGTTTGGCCAATATGGAGCGGATTCCCATGATGCTAAAGGAAAACGAAAAATGTTACACGGCCAATGCTTCAAACTTCGATCGGATGATCTCGTCTTTGTTCGTTTCCAGATAATTGACAAAAGCGGTGGCCACCGGTGACAATCGTTTCTGCTTGAGCCAGGTCAAATGCCAGTTGGTCTGTAGCGGCAGGCCTTTGACCGGAATGATCTTCAACGTGCCGTTTTTCAGTTCATTCCTGATTCCGATGAGTGGCATAATGGAATAACCAAGACCAGCCAGAACGGCCTGTTTTACCGCTTCGTTTGATGTGAGCTCAAGTTGCTTTTTGGTCGAAAGCCCGTTCGCTTTCAGAAAATTCTCCATGGTAAATCGGGTACCAGAGCCGTTCTCTCGGTAAATGAGTTGGATGTCGTTCAACAGCTGAAAATTGTTCGGACCGTCCGCTTTTGCGTTGGGCGGAACTTGGCTGCCGACCAGGTAAAGCATGTTCGGCATCAGCGAAACCGAATCCAGTTCCAGATGCTCGGGCAAAATGGACACCAGTGCAAAATCGACCTCGTTGTTCTCCAAACTTTCCACCACCTGCGATTTATTGGTCACATCCATGGCCAGTTCCACACCATCATGCTGTTGCAGAAATTCGGTCAGGAAATAAGGCATCACATATTTTCCAGTAGAAACCACCGATATGCGGAGTTTCCCGGCCAGCAGCCCCTTGTGGATCATTGTCTGATAATTGATCGTTTCCACCTCTTTGAGAATGTTGGATGCCGCTTCGGCTATTTGCCGTCCGAAATCGGTGACGTGAATTTTCCGGCCGATCAGCTCGGTCAGGGGAATATCGAATTGATCCTGCAGATTCTTCAGTTGAATGGAGACCGCAGGCTGCGTGAGATAGAGTTCCTTGGCAGCTTTGGTGATGCTACCGGTTTCACAGATCTTCTGAAAGACACGTAACTGATGTAAAGTGAAGTTCATAATTATTGCTTATGATTTTGATAAAAACAATAAACTTTCAATTATGTTTTAGACGACTCAAATTTGCAGTGTCAAACTCAAAAAACAAAAGCCATGACACGAATTACAGTTGCAAAAGGAGACGGCATCGGTCCAGAGATCATGGATGCCACGCTCCGAATTCTGGAAGCTGCCGGAGCAGAACTTGACATCGATTTTATTGAAGTGGGTGAGCAAGTCTACCTGGCCGGGAACACCTCAGGAATTAGCAAGGAAGCCTGGGAAAGTATCCGCAGAAACAAGGTTTTTCTGAAGGCACCGATCACTACGCCACAGGGTGGTGGGTACAAGAGCCTGAATGTGACCACACGGAAAATGCTGGGGCTCTACGCCAACGTTCGTCCATGCAGGAGTTTGCATCCGTTTGTGCGCACCAAACATCCGAAAATGGATGTGGTCATCATCCGCGAAAACGAGGAGGACCTCTACGCGGGCATCGAACACCAACAGACCGATGAAGTGGTGCAGTGCCTTAAACTCATCAGCCGACCCGGTTGCGAAAAGATCATCCGCTACGCATTTGAATATGCCAAACAGTACGGCAGAAAGAAGGTGACGTGCTTCACCAAGGACAACATCATGAAGCAGACGGACGGCCTCTTCCATAAGGTGTTCGATGAGATCGCTCCAGAGTATCCGGAAATAGAGAACGAGCACTGGATCGTGGACATCGGTGCGGCCAAACTCTCAGACACGCCAGAGAATTTCGATGTCATCGTCATGCCCAATCTTTACGGAGATGTGCTTTCGGATGTGGCCGCGCAGATAGCTGGTTCGGTCGGGTTGGCAGGCTCATCCAACATTGGCGAAACCTGCGCCATGTTCGAGGCCATTCACGGTTCGGCACCGCGCTTGGCAGGGCAGGATGCGGCCAATCCTTCGGGATTGATCCACGGGGCCATTATGATGCTGAACCACATAGGACAGAACGCAGTGGCCGAAAAGGTGCACAACGCTTGGCTGACCACGGTTGAACAGGGAATTCACACCAAGGACGTTTATGAAGCGGGCGTAAGCCAAAAGCGTGTGGGCACCAAGGAATTTGCAGATGCGGTCATCGCCAACTTGGGTCAACTTCCTCAAAAACTGGATGCGGTTTCTTACCAAGAAGGAAAACCGTTCAGCCCACCGAAGGCAACATTAAAACCCGCAGCCAAGAAAGACCTGGTGGGAGTTGATGTGTTCGTACACTGGTCGGGCAGAAACCCGAATGAACTGGCCGAGAAGCTGAGCAACGGCATGAACAACAACGACCTGATGCTTTCCATGATCACCAACCGGGGCATCAAGGTGTGGCCAGATGGGTTTGAAGAAACCTTCTGCACCGATCACTGGCGCTGCCGCTTTACGCCTGCCAATGGTCATCCGATAGAACGGAAACATATCGTGGATATCTTGGGTAACGCTGTGGTAAATGACATCGACACGATCAAGACCGAGAATCTTTACAAATTCGATGGTAAACCGGCCTTTTCACTCGGACAGGGACAATAAAAAACGACTGACATGCAGACACAACAGATAGAATTGATAAACGGCACGTTTTCTCCGCAGGATGCCAAAGAGATTGTTCTGACGGTACTGGAAGACAAGATCCGTTTTCACAACATCAAAGTGATCAGCGGATTTGAGCGAGGGACAGATACCTCCGCGTCAACCCACCGCATCGCTGAACTGAAGGAATCGTGCAGATTCATGCATCAGGTGACCGAAAAGGCAGAGAAAGATCGGGCTGAACTCAGAATTCAGGCCACCATTTCCATTACGTCATCGGTTCCACAAGAGGTCTGTCAGACCACCGACTGATTCGGTTTGATTTCCGGAAAGAAGCATCCTTTTTCAGGGTGCTTCTTTTGTTTTGTCCCGCTTCATCTGCGGCAGACGATAACCGAGGAAGAAGCCACCGTACGGAGAAAAGTTCCATTGGTTCTTGTAGTAAGAAGGGTCATAGAAAAGGTAGAAGGCCACGCCACCTGTTATTCCGTACGCGAAGTGGAATTCGACATTGTGTTCGAGAAAATACACAGCCCCGAACGAGCCTGTTCTCGGGTTGTATTGTGGAACCACGCCCAGAAAAACCCCTGTGCCTCGATAGTTCTTCATGGCTTTGAAACCAACATGTACGGGCAACTGCAAATTGTGGCGGTCTGCCCCGAAACCTCCGCGATATTCCATCATAAAGATTTTCGACCTTGCAATGGGATGCGTGTAGGTGTAATTGACAGAAGCAATTCCTGTGGCACCGAAAAACTCCGCATACACAAGACTTCTTCCGTTCAGTCGCTGTTCTTCTTTCAGGTAGCGTTCGTGTTGGCGTTTCAGTTTGGCAAGTTTGGCCTCAATTTCCTTCATGTCGGCAGAGTCAACCTCAAGAGGTTCATCTTTATAGAAAACCCGATCGATATCATTATACGCTTCTTGCTGTTTTTCTTTCTTGTCTTCGAGTCGAAGAACCCGCTTCTTAAATCCCCGTTCTCGCCATTCATTATGTCGCTGTTTGGAAGGAAGCCGATAGCCAAGAACCAATCCGGGCCATGGTTGATAACCGACTTTGCCCGGAAAGAAATCTCGCTCAGCCTGTGACCATATCTGAAGTAGCAAGTTGGCATTGACACCCAAAAAGAAGCCATAAGGGTTTTGGTAGGTATATCCAACGGAGAAAAAGAACCGTTGCTCTACGAGAGAACAACCGCTGCAATCATCTAATTTTTTAGTGCTTAATAGTTGGGAAAAAACCTGTGGGGAATAACCTGCTCGTAAGTTGAATCGACTTTTACGTCTCCCAATGTAGGAGCTGATTCCAACCGGAATGAAAAAACCATTTACCACCCCTTCTTTCCAACCGTACTGACCGTATTGAACCCTATTTGCTCCTAAGGTTATGTCAATTGACGCCAGATCGGACTTGAACACGCTATAGCCAACATTTAGCGAATAGTAGTAAGCAGCTCCTCCAAGATCATTGAACACGGAAAACCTTCCCATGAACTGATTGAACGGCACTTTTTTGCCATTCTCCAACGTGTCGTTGGGATGCGGCAATTGAGCGTACGAATTCAAACAGATCCACGAGAGCAGGACAGACATTCCGATTCCGCGAAGCATGGTTCAATATACGAACATTGCGGTGTTATATGGTCTTTTCTTGGGAGTGAGCATCTTTGCAGCATGTACGGTTTTCTCAAATTCTTTTTGGGTGGCATTGCCCGCTTGCCGTGGTGGGCGCTGTATGTGGTCTCGGACCTGTTCTTTTTCGTGCTTTATCACGTCATCTGGTATCGTAGAAAGTTGGTGATGCGCAATCTCACGGCCGCTTTTCCTGAGAAGAAAACGGAAGAACTTTACGACATCAGTATCCAGTTTTACAGGAATTTCTGTGATCAGGTGCTGGAAACCATCAAGTTGCTCAAGGCTTCGCCTGAAGAGATTTCGGAGCGGTTTGAGGTTGATACATCCGTGTACGATAAGCTTTATGCAGATGGAAGACATGTGCTTCAGGCCACTTCGCATCAGTTCAATTGGGAGTGGGGAAATTGGATCCTGAACCACCACACGCAGTTCCACATCCGTATCATTTACATGATGGTGAACAACAAGGCGATGGAGCGATTGGTAAACGATTACCGCTTGAAATACGGTACGGAACTCATTCCTGCAAACGACCTCAAAGCCATGATGACCGACCCCGAAAAGCCTTCGATGACCGTTTTTCTGGCCGATCAGAATCCATCAGATAGAAGACGTGCATATTGGACGGATTTCTTCGGCCGCGAAGTGCCTTTTCACAAAGGGCTGGAGATCCTTGCCAGACGGAAAGGCCATGCCGTGGTGTTTGATGAGATGGTGCGCATAAAGCGCGGACACTACAAAAGCGTTTCGAAACTGGCGTTTGAGGATGGCAGCAAAACCAGCGAAGGCGAGATAACCGAAGCGTACGTTCGTTTTTTAGAAGAAAGCATCTCGCGGCAGCCTGAGAATTGGCTTTGGACGCATAATCGTTGGAAGCACGCGCGGTGATTTCCGTGTCATTTCGACCGACCGAAGTGAGCGGAGAAATCTTTGGCTGGAAGAAATAGATTCCTCCGCTTCGGTCGGAATGACATCTCACGCTGCATCAATCCTAAATCTATCTTTGCCGCATGCTCGTCTACTTCCTGTTTGCCGTTGGGTTTGTGCTGCTGATAAAGGGCGCTGATTGGCTCATTGAAGGTGCGGCCGACATCGCACGGAAATTCCGAATTCCTGAGATCGTTATCGGGCTGACGGTGGTGGCGTTCGGCACATCTGCACCCGAACTGGCGGTCAACGTTATTGCATCGGTGAGTGGAAACAACGGGTTGGCCATTGGCAATATCGTTGGAAGCAACATTGCCAATATCCTGCTTATTCTGGGCGTAAGCGCCATGATCCGTGACCTTTCCGTGCAACGGAATACGGTCTGGCGCGAGATTCCATTCAGCCTCTTTGCTGCGCTGATTTTAGGTTACATGGTCAACGACCAGATATCTGGCAATTATGCGAGTGATATGGTAAGCCGCGCAGATGGGCTGGTACTCATCGCGCTGTTTCTGTTGTTCATGTTCTACACGTTCCGTTTGGGGAAGAACAATCTTACCGAAGAACTTCCAGAAACGCATGATGCACGCCCCATGTGGAAATCCATCGGCATGCTGCTCGTAGGATTGACGGGACTGGTCATTGGCGGACAATGGATCGTGGATGGTGCCGTGGCGTTGGCGCGACTCTTCGGGTATTCCGAATCGTTCATCGGATTCACCATTGTAGCTGTTGGAACCTCGCTTCCTGAACTGGCAACTGGCGTGGTGGCAGTAAGAAAAGGCAACACCGATCTGGCCATCGGCAATGTGATCGGTTCCAACATCTTCAACACTTTTTGGGTGCTGGGTCTTTCTGCCACCATCAGCCCCATGGATTTCAACCCAGAGGACAACTTCAGCATCATCGTCAACATTGCTTGTAGTGCGCTGCTGTTCATCCTGCTCTTCATCGGCAAGAAACAGGTCTTGCAGAAATGGCAAGGCGGTTTGATGCTGCTGGCCTACATGGCGTACATCGCTTATTTGACGATCGGGGGGAGGTAGGTTTTTAAGAGGCTTTGGAGAAAAGATTGAGGTCTGCAAGCTCCTGGCCTATTTGATGAATTCCGTTCAGGATTTTCTCTGTCTGCTTGCGCGAAGGCTTTTTGTGTCCCTGCACATACTGAGAAAGCAACGTGGGATTCATACCGATCTTCTCTGCAAGGAATTTAGCGTTCAGGACCTTATAGTATTGAAAGAACTGTTGGAAGTCGAATTCGAACCGAAGGTCTTCGTGTTTGATCACCACAATTTCGTCTTCGAAGTAAAGTTGCACCGCCTCCAAGGCGTTATTCATCAGTTCAGGTATGGTGCGCCCTGTGGTGAACACTGATTGAGCATCAGCGTAAGCGGAAAACCCCGTATCAGTCTTTTCAACTACGAATGTGATCTTCTTCTTTGCCATGGTCTTACAACTTTATTCCAGCATCCTTCAGTATCTTCTTTTCCAAACCTTTTCCCATTTCCTGACTACCGTGGTTCGGAAAGATGATAGTGCCGCTTTTCGTGTCATGTTGCAGTTTCACGTGGGAACCTTTCTGAGAAACAGCATACCAGCCGTCTTTTTGAAGAATCCGTAAAAGCTGTGAACATTTCACCAAACAAAAGTAAACAATTATTTACCTTTTATTTCGGAAATGATGACACCGAAATTGCCATCAAGTCCATTCCATCCTTTTTCTGGGAGGTACATCCGTGATACAAACCCGTCCAAGTAGAGCGCGTTTTTGCAGCCTTTGGATTGGAAGAAAGTAGCGAAATCAAACAGGTTGACCTTTTCCGTGGAAATGGCAAAAAGAACGTTCCCATTGGGAAGAATACCAACACCGTTTCGGATATGCACATTGGAAGAAACTTCCGTGAACTTTGGATGGATTTTCCCATCGATCACCAACATTGGACCAGACTGGGTGGCATATTTCACGTTTGAAACGTCAAATTTTGGTGTGGTGCAAACAACAGCCTTATTGTCCTTGGTGATGTAAAAGATGCCGTTCGGTTGAAGATAAAAATTGCCGTGTGCTTCTTGAACCTTGTTCACATTTCTGAGCGTGTTCCCATTTTCAATATAGAGACCAAGTGGTGTTTGGTCTGCCATATACATGCCTCCATTCATTGCGAACACCAAATCCTGACCATTGTGTTCAAGTTCCGTTATCAGCGTTCCGAAATTTCCGTAAACATGATTGTTTCCATCTTTCCAAACCAACGATAGTGAACCTTTTTTCGGATCCACTTCGTGGCTTACAATTTTGGTTTCTTGTGATGGTACAGCGAACCGAGCCATCGCAGCAGTCGCTCCGCAAAGTAGCATCAGTCCGATGATTCGAATTGGACTCACCGATGCTCCCAATCAAACGTATGCAGCTCTTCCAGACAACGCTGAAGAAGAAGAATGCTCTTTTCGATGTCGCCTTTGTCGGCCATTTCAATAACCTGATGAATGTGGCGCGTGGGGATGGAAATAGCACCTGAAATGGCACCACCCGCGCTGTAACGCTGAATGGCTGCGGTATCGGTTCCGCCAGCGGTAAGCACCTCAGGCTGCCATTGGATCTTGTGCTTGTCGGCAGTTTTTTTCATGTATTCCACCATGCGGTAATCGCAAACGGTAGAAGCATCCATGATCTTGATGCCCGTGCCTTTACCAAGCTCCGTGATCTTCTCATGAGCCTGTGCTCCAGGAACATCATAGGCAATGGTCGTGTCCAACCCGAAACCGAAATCGGGCTGATGTTGCAAGGATGAAACCTGCGCACCTCGGATGCCGATCTCTTCTTGCACGGTAAAGACTCCGTAAACATCATACGGCACATCTCCCAACGTTCTCAGCGCTTCAATTAGAATGAATACGGAAACACGGTTGTCGATGCTTTTGCAGTTCACGCAATTGCCCATTTCAATGAGTTTGCGCTCGCGTGTGACGACATCGCCAACGGAAACGTATTTCTCCACTTCCTCTTTCGACATTCCCATATCGATGAAGTAATCGGTGGTCTTCGGCAGCTTGGTGCGTTCCTCAGCAGTCATTACATGAATGGGTTTGGAGCCCATCACACCGATTAGGTCTTTCTTTCCGTGAACAATTACGCGCTGAGCCGTAAGCGTTTTCGGATCGAAACCACCGAGCGTGTGGAAACGCAGGAAACCTCCTTCTTCGATATGTGTCACAATGAAACTGATCTCGTCCATGTGCGCACCGATCATCACTTTCTTGTCCTTCTTGCCTTTTTTGATGGCGGTGACGTTGCCCATGTTGTCAACTTTCACCTCATCAACCAAAGGTGTTACTTCACGAAGTACAATATCTCGGATGCGTTTTTCGTAACCTGGTGCGCCAGCAACTTCACATATTTCAGCCAGCAATTGAACGTTTATAGCCATGATTTCAGTTTTGAATCGCCAAAACTATGAAAAGGATTATTGCTCGTAGTGACGCGATGCATCGCGTATCTAACCTAATGCCAATATCAATTCACCATGCTCAACTTCATCATGTTCGATTGGCCGCGTTCCGAGATCGGAATACTGGCGATGTTGATCACGAGGTCGCCCTCTTTCACCAACCCTTCGCGTTTGAGCCGAAGTTTCAGGTCAGCGATGGTGTGGTCGGTGCTCACGTATTTGTCATAGAAGAAGCCGCGCACGCCCCACACCAGACTGAGCATATCCAGAATGGCGCGGTTGTCCGTGAATACGAAAATGTTGGCCTTTGGCCGATAGCTCGCGATCTTAAATGCTGTGTAACCCGAATTGGTCATCGTGATGATGCCCTTCGCATCAGATTGCGCGGCCAATTCCACCGATGCCTGACAGATGGAATCGGTGATAGTACGATCGATGCTCGAGATCGGGTTGAGTTTGCGGTAGTAGATGTCGCCTTTGGTTTCGAGGTGACGGATGATGCTGTACATGGCTTTGATGACCATGGCCGGATGGTCTCCAACGCTGGTTTCGCCACTCAGCATCAGCGCATCAGCGCCATCAAGAACCGAATTGGCCACATCATTCACTTCCGCGCGTGTCGGTGCGGGGTTGGTGATCATGCTTTCCATCATCTGCGTGGCAATGATCACAGGTTTCGCCTCGTTCAGGCATTTCTTCACGATTTTCTTTTGCACCACAGGAACTTCTTGCATCGGAATTTCTACACCGAGGTCGCCACGCGCTACCATTACGGCATCGGTTTCGCGGATGATGTTGTTCAGGTCTTTCACCGCTTCGGGCTTTTCGATCTTGGCTACAACTCGCGTCTTTGAACCTTGCTTTTTGATGATGCTTTTCAGTTCCAGAATGTCCTCCGCACTCCGCACAAAGGAAAGCCCGACCCATTCCAATTTGTGCTCAAGTACAAAGTCAAGATCCGCCAGATCTTTTTCTGTAAGGCAAGGCATGGAGATTTTCGTGTTTGGAAGGTTCACGCCTTTACGCGATTCCATCATGCCGCCATGCTCTACCGATGCGGTCACTTCGTCCTTTCGGTTCGTTCCCGTCACCTGAAGCACCAGTTTTCCATCGTTGATGAGAATCGTATCGCCTTCCGCCACGTCTTTCGGAAATTCGGGATAGGTGAGATAAACCTTCTTGGCGTTACCCTCGCATTTTTTGGTGGTGATCGTGATCTGATGGCCGCTTCGTATTTCCACTCCGCCATCTTTCACTTCTCCCAAACGGATCTTCGGACCTTGCAGGTCGGCCAGCATGCCCACGTGTGTTCCGAGTTCTTCGTTCAGTTCACGAATGTTCTTGATCACTTTCGAGTGGTCTTCATATTTCCCATGCGAAAAGTTCAATCGAGCGATGTTCATTCCGCTTTCGATCATCGTCTTCAGCATTGCTTTTGAAGAGGATGCTGGGCCGATGGTGGCTACGATCTTTGTCTTGTTGAAACTCATATCAATGCATCAGGTTTATGTATGCTTTCAGCGATCGCGGATCTACGCGTTTGGCCGCATTGATCGCTGGAATCAGGTTCAGTTGGTCTTCGATCTCTTCCAATTCATCCTCCTCAAACTGACCGTAAAGAAGGAAGAAGTAATCCACACGCGGCAATTCGGGGATCAGTAACGCTGGCTGCTCCGTTGGGAAGAGGTCGCCTTCTTTCGTAACAAGTTCGCGCACCAAAGGTTGATTGGAAATGACGAAGTATTCCTTGTGCGTCACCTCATCTTCGTACATGAACCGCGAATAGGTCGGAAGATGCGGTTTGTCTTCCTCCTCCGCAAAATCGCGGATGCGTGCAAACTCACATTTGAACTGCTCGTTCAGGGAAAAACACAATCTGTAATCCTTCTGGTGACAATAAATATGAATAAGTTCAAAGTCGGGTTCCTGAGGCAGCCAATCGGAGAGTTGCAGTTTCATGGTGTGCCACCAAAGGTATAATTAGAACGGATTGTTCGTTGGTCGGCACATTGCATTTGGGTTAAATGACGGATGAGACCTTCAAGGTTACTAAAACAGGGGTGTCCGAAAAGAGAAATCTGTTCTGAAAAGGTGTCGTCCCTACGGGACTTTGATGTACAGATGGAACCTATTGCTACCATAATTCCGTCCCGCTGGGACTTGCGCAGTTCCGTAGGAACGGCACTATGGTAGAAATGCGCCTACTGACGGTCATGAGCTCCATAAGAGCGAAACTGAAAAGGAGGATGAATCCATCCTTAAAAGTGGCATTTCGGCCCCCTATTTCTAAAACCTTGAAGGTCTTAAATCTAAACCCCAAGTTTGAGGTTTTCGCAGGCTACTTTGGCTGCGGCCTGTTCAGCGCGCTTCTTGGTGCGGTCGGTTCCTTTTCCCTGTGGCTTGCCATCCACCTTCACTTGAATGGTGAATGATGGCCGGTGGCCGTCAACAGTTCCCTCCAGGAGTTCGAATTCGAATTTGTGCTTCTCTTTCTGGCACCATTCTATCAGGCGGCTTTTGAAATTGGCGTCTTCCACCAAAAGTTTATCGAGGTCCACGTAGTGATCGATCATTCGGTCCAGGATGAACTTCTCGGCTGCTTGAAAGCCACGATCGAGGAAGATGGCCCCGACCAATGCTTCCAATGCGTCTCCGCCAAGGGAAGAACTAATACGGTGGTTTTCATTGCTTTTTTCCACCATTTCTGGCAGGCCAAGTTTGCGGGCCAAACCGTTCAGGTTCTTTCGGCTCACCACTTTCGATCGGGTTTCCGTCAGGAAGCCTTCGTTTTCGAACGGATAACGCTGAAAAAGGTACTTGGCCACCACCGCGCTCAGCACAGCATCGCCCAAAAACTCCAAGCGTTCGTTGCTCACAAGCGTGCCATCAGATAATCGTTCTCCAGCAGATTTATGTATCAGCGCCAAGCGATAGACGGATACGTTTCTTGGGGTGAATCCAAGCAGATTGCGCAGCGATTTCGTCAGTTCCTTGTCTCGACCGAAAAAGCTGCGAAGAGAATTGATCAACGGAGAATGATTACTGAACGAACTTCTTGACGATGACCGAGGCGTTGTGGCCTCCAAACCCGAACGTGTTGCTGAGGGCAGCATTCACGGTTCGCTTTTGCGCCTTATTGAATGTGAAATTCAACTTCGGGTTGAACTCGGGGTCATCTGTAAAATGGTTGATGGTCGGTGGAACGATATCGTTCTTCACAGCCATCACCGAAGCAATGGCCTCGATTGCACCAGCTGCACCAAGCAAGTGCCCTGTCATCGATTTGGTGGAACTGATGTTCATGTTGAAAGCCTGCTCACCGAATACTTCCATGATGGCTTTTGATTCAGCAATATCGCCCAATGGCGTGCTTGTTCCGTGCACGTTGATGTAATCAATCTCACTTGCGTTCATGCCCGCATCTTCCAAAGCAGCCCGCATCACGTTCATCGCGCCCAAACCTTCTGGGTGCGGAGCGGTGATGTGGTGCGCATCGGCACTCATGCCGCCACCAACAATCTCAGCATAGATCTTGGCACCTCGTGCAAGCGCATGCTCCAATTCTTCTACGATGAGCGAGCCAGCACCTTCTCCCAGAACAAAACCATCGCGGTCAAGGTCAAACGGACGCGAAGCTGTTTCAGGCGAATCATTCCGTTGCGAGAGCGCTTTCATGGCGTTGAATCCGCCAACACCAGCTTGTGTTACGGCCGCTTCCGAACCTCCAGTAACGAAGATGTCTGCTTTGCCCAAGCGGATGTAATTGAACGAATCGATCAGCGAATTGGTGGAGGATGCGCAGGCCGAAACCGTGGTGAAATTCGGACCGCGCAAGTTCCATTTCATGGAGATGTGACCTGCGGCAATGTCCGCGATCATCTTCGGGATGAAGAACGGGTTGAACCGTGGCGTACCATCGCCTGCGGCAAACTCGGTGCATTCATCATAAAAGGTCTTCAAGCCTCCGATGCCCGAACCCCAGATAACGCCCGCGCGGTCGTGGTTGATCGTGTTCTCATCCAACCCAGAATCTGCCCACGCCTCTGTGGCGCTTACCAGCGCATACTGCGCGAACGGGTCCAGTTTGCGGGCTTCCTTACGGTCGAAGTGTTCTTCGGGATCGAAGTTCTTCACCTCGCAGGCAAACTGCGTTTTGAACTTGGAGGCATCGAAATGCGTGATGGGAGCGGCACCACTTTTCCCAGCGATCAGGTTCTGCCAATACGCATCCAGCGTATTGCCAACGGGTGTAAGCGCACCCATACCTGTTATTACCGCTCGTTTAAGCTCCATCTATTAACTTAAATACCCGCTACCCGAATCCGCCTCGGGCGGATGGGAAGCGGGTAAGTTCTTTATCCCAATAAGGGAGATCTACTTGGCGTTCTCCTCTATGTATTTGATCGCCTCACCGACTGTACCGATGTTCTCGGCCTGATCGTCAGGAATGGCAATATTGAATTCCTTCTCAAACTCCATGATCAGCTCAACCGTATCCAACGAATCGGCCCCAAGGTCGTTTGTGAAACTTGCCTCTGGTGTCACCTCGTTCTCATCAACACCCAATTTATCTACGATAATAGCTTTTACTCTTGATGCAATATCAGACATGATTATCTGCTTTTGGTAGGTTTAAAATCGCTGCAAACATAAGCAAATTTCAATTCTGCAAACGTTTGTTATCCACCCCTCGCGGGTGCTGCCAAACGGTCTATTACGTTAAGTTAACGGCCTGTTCGAACCTGCACATTTTGAACAAAACGCAGCAATCTGACCTTAACATTAATTGTGATCGATAACTGGCAAGTTCAGACCAAGGCCAGCCCATTTGGTTACTTTTGGCGCGTGAAAACAGGGAGTATGAATCCATTCAAAACCATTGCTCTAACGCTGACCGTGCTCTTCCTCTTCTCATCTTCCCGCACCATGGCGCAGGATGAGTGGACATTGGAGCGTTGCATCAGTTACGCGTTCGAGCACAACATTCAGATCAAACAGTCGGTATTACAGCAGGAGTCTGCCCGCTTGGACAAGTCGCAGGCGTTGGCCATGATGTTTCCGAACCTCAACGCCAGTTCCAGTTTCAACATCAACTTTGGTCGGAACATCGACTTCGTGACCAACACGTATGTGAATCAGCAGATCAACAACAACAGTTGGGGTGCGCAGAGTAACGTTACGCTCTTCAACGGTTTCCGTCTGCTGAACACGTTCAAGCAGTCGCAGGTGGATCTGCAGGCCGCAGGTTACGATCTGGATGGCCTGGGCAACGACATCAGCCTCAACATTGCCACGGCTTTCATGCAGATCATGTTCAACGAGGAGCTTTTGGATGTGGCCTACCAGCAGTTGGAGGTGACAAAAGAGCAATTGGAGCGTACGAGGAAAATGGCGGATGCTGGTTCGGTGCCGCTGGGAAATGTCTATGATGTGGAAGCGCAGTTGGCAAGCAACGAACTTCAGGTGGTCAATGCGGAGAATGCGCTCAACACGTCCATTCTCACACTCAAACAAATGCTGAACCTGCCTGCTTCGGAGCCATTTCGAATTGAGCGGCCAGAGGTGGACCTGCCCTTAACAGGTCTGAATGCAGTTACGGTTGGAATCATTTACGATCAGGCGTTGGACAATTGGCCGAAGATCAAGGCAAAGGAGGCCAGATTGAGAAGTGCCGAGAAAGGGGAGAAGATCGCTTTTGCTTCGTACACACCAACAATAAGCGGTAGTGCTTCGCTGGGAACGAGATATTCAAGTGCCAAATCTTTTACGGGTGTTTCCGATCCGTACGGAAAGCAGCTTCAGAACAACCTTGGTGAGAACATCGGATTCTCGCTTAGTGTTCCGATCTTCAATGGGTTGCGCAGCCGCACTTCGGTGGGCAAGGCGCGGTTGAGCCGCATCAATGCAGAGCTCTCTTTGCAGGACGAGAAGAACAAGCTCTATTCCTCGGTACAACAGGCGTACAATGATGCCAGTTCATCCAAGCGTCAGTTCGATGCCAGCGACAAGAGCGTGAAGGCCACCGAACAGGCATTCGAATACGCCAAACAGCGCTATGATGTGGGCATGATGAACGCGCTGGATTTCAATACGGCTTCCAATAACCTCACACGGACAAGGTCGGAACTGCTGCGAGCGAAATACGACTACATTTTCAAAATGAAGGTGTTGGATTTCTACCAAGGCAAACCGATTACTTTTGACCAGACCAAATGAAAAACAATCGAATTCTCATCGTTCTGGCGGTGGCCGTTGTGGCACTGCTGGTAGTTGCCATCATCTTAAAGAAGAAAGGTCTTGTCGGTAGTTCATCTGCCGAAAAAGTGGCCGTGGAGGAAGTTGCCAAGCGCGACATCACCGAAACAGTTTCTGCCAGCGGCAAGATCCAGTCCGAATCGGAAGTGAAGATCAGTCCAGATGTTTCGGGAGAGATCATGGAACTTCCCGTAAAGGAAGGCGACCGCGTGGAAGAAGGACAGCTGTTGGTGAAGATCGATCCAGATATTCAGAAATCGAATGTGGAGCGATTGGAAGCTGCTCTGAATACAAGTCGTGCCAACTTGGCAAATGCGCAATCTCGATTGGCGCAATCGGAAGCGCGATTGACCAATTCCAAAGCCAATTATGAGCGGGTAAAACAGTTGTTTGAGGATAAGGTGGTGGCGCAATCGGAGTATGATGCTTCGCTAAGCGAATACAACGTGGCGCAAAGCGATGTGGAAGCATCACAGCAAAGCGTGGAGGCCAGTCGCTTCCAAGTGAAAAGTGCCGAAGCATCGCTACAGGAAGCACAGAAAAGCCTTACGCGAACGGAGATCTACTCGCCTGTAAATGGAACCATTTCCAAACTCAATTTCGAGAAGGGCGAGCGCGTGGTGGGAACTTCTCAGATGCAAGGTTCGGAGATCATGACCATTGCCGACCTCGCGGAAATGGAAGTGGTGGTAGAAGTAAATGAGAACGACATCATCCGTGTGGGTTACAACGACACCTGTGATATTGAGGTGGATGCGTATCTCGACAAGACGTTCAAAGGCATTGTGACCAATATTGCCAATTCGGCCAAGTCGGATGGAACGGGTACCGATCAGATCACCAATTTCGAAGTAAAGGTCCGTATTCTAAGAACTTCTTATTCGGATCTCGTGAATGAGAAGCAGCCCGATCAGTCGCCATTCCGCCCTGGTATGAGCGCCACGGTCGACATCAGAACGCGACAGGTAAAAGATGTGTTGAGTGTACCGATTCAGGCGGTCACCACACGCACCAAGTCTGAACTGGAGAAGCAGGTGGAAAACCGTGAAGAAAGACGTGAACGCAGAAAAGGTCCGCCATCGGATGAGGGTGATGATGAAGAGGAAGAAGCGATAGATAAACCTGCACGGGAAGAAGATGCCATTGAACTTGTATTTGTGGTGGATGGGAACGATGTAGTGGTGAAGCAGGTGAAAACGGGCATTCAGGACAACGAGTACATTGAGGTTGTTTCGGGTGTTGAGCTCGGAGACCGTGTGGTGACCGCTCCTTACCGTGCCATCTCCAAAAAACTTGCGCCAGGCGATGAGGTTGAGGTCGTTTCCAAAGACGAACTGTACAAATCCAACGAAGGCGAAGGCGGCTTCGGTGACTAAACCCAAGCGGTTTGCCAACCATTCTTCATATTGAAAGTGCCACGCTCACATGTTCGGTCGCTGTGTCGCGCAATGGCGAAACGCTTGCGCTGAAAGAGACGCACGATCAAACCTATTCCCATTCCGAAAAACTGGTGGTTTTTATCGATGAGACCATCAAAAAGGCAGGTTTGAAACCTTCCGATCTGGATGCGGTCTGCGTCTCGAAAGGCCCTGGTTCCTACACAGGTTTGCGCATCGGTGTTTCTGCTGCAAAAGGGTTGTGTTATGGGCTGGGAATTCCGTTGCTTTCGGTCGGTTCGTTGGAATCCATGACTCATTGGGCAATGACAGAATTTTCAGAACAACTGACCGATATCTCCTTTTTCTGTCCGATGATCGATGCGCGCAGGATGGAAGTTTACACTCAAATGTTCGATGCTTCGCTGAAAGAGCTTCAACCTGTTTCCGCAGAGATCATTGATGAAGCCAGTTTTGCCGAAGAATTGGAAAAAGGCAACGTGGCGTTTTTGGGTGATGGCGCGGGCAAATGCAAAGAGTTCATCAACCACCCGAATGCCATCTTCTTGGATGATTTCAACCCAAGTGCAAGAGGAATGATCGGTTTGGCGGAAGGAAAGTTTGCAGCCAAACAGTTTGAAGATGTCGCCTACTTTGAACCCTATTACCTGAAAGATTTTGTGGCTGGGAAGCCGAAGAGGGTGTTTTAATAATCGGGGAACAGTCTCTTTTCGGAAAGTCCAAAGTCAAATGGGTCTCCGACATGTCCTCGCGAAATCGAATAGTCACAATTATAACACTTCAACCAGCTAATGGGGATGGCTTTTGTTGGGTCGGGAAGCTCAACGATGCTCCGATAAACGATTAAAGTTTTCGCTCCACAGCAAATACAATTGTGGCGACTAAAGAAATCAGGTAACTGAGTTTCTGATTCGACAAATCGTTCAGTTCTGATATTCGGGTTGCCAGATTGAGGTTCATAGTATGAAATACCATTTCGCTTACCAAAATCATGGTTGTCAGCGGCACGTCCCAACTCCTTTAGATGGCCAAGTTTTAGTAGCGCCTTTATTATTGTTTTGGTCTTGGTTTCATTTGAAAAGTCCGTAAAAGAAAACCTTACGGAAAGAATTTCCTCCAATAGGTTAAGACCGGTATGGGTTTCGAAGTACAACGGTCGCCAATTCTTCAACATGTCCTTTTCAGCCTTCAGAAGGCTTTGAAGCATTGGGAACAATCTTTGCGAAACCAAATACTCGAATGAAATGAAGTTTGGAAGTGTGTTCCCGTTGTGCATAATTCGGTTTCGCCATTCTGTTAGGACAGAAATCGTTTCTTGATTCTCCTTTGACAGGATGAATTTATATCGTTTCAACACGTTCTGGTAAACTTCAGATGTTGAGTCATAGTGTAAAAATGCCTGTTTGAACCTTCTTAGTGTTTCCTGAAATTCAACAGTTCTGATTGTGTCTGGGTCTGCGGTTTGGTCAAGAAAAGCAAATACGTCCTTTGGATGCTGGTCCAGTCGTACAACGAGAAATGGATTGACCCGCCTAAGAATGTCTTTCAATAACAGTTCGATGAATCGATGGAATCCTAAAATAGACTGAACGATTTCATCGGTTGATTTAAAATTGAATGCGTGTGCTTCTCTCGACCAAGTGTGGATGTCTGAAATGTATGGCATCATACTTTGGTTTGTCCTGAACGACTCGTAGTAGCTACGAACAGCATTATGAAGTGATGAATAGTGAATCGGAGGTATCCTGACAAAATCCTTCCCTTCACCAATTTTTACATCATTCTTTCGGAAGAACTCTTTGAATTGATCCATGAAAGCAAGGTAATCGTAAAGGCTTATTTCTCAAACTCTCGCATGTGCGGATGCGTGGCAATCGAAAGCATCTGATTGTCGCCATGATCGTTGCCGTAAGCGTAGATCGCTGAATAATCTTCCAAATTCAGATGTTGGTTGATGCGGTTCACTTTTTCTCGGCCACGGCAGTTCGGTTTAGAGAGATTGCCCGTGTAAATGCCGTTTTCCAGTTCCATTTCGGTGCATAGGATTTCCAATCCCATTTCGTGTGCCCAATCGCTCAGCCAAGCATCGCAACTTGCGGTTACCACAATAATTCGATGACCGTTTTCCTTATGCCAGTTGATCTTCTCGATTGCCTTCGGGAATAAAATGGTTGGAATGACCTCAGCTGTAAATCGCTTGCGCGCATCGGCCATCCGTTCTTCCGTCCAACCTCTGTAGAAGGATCGAAGTGCTTTCACCTTCGTAAAATGACTTTTCACCAGACCCAATTTCCAACCCGCAAACGTGAGAAAACCCATGGCCATGCGCATCATAAACACGGGTTTTCCATGCGTGAATTTCATGAAAGCCACAAAGCTGTCCTTGTTGGAAATGGTGCCGTCAAAATCAAACAGCGCCAAAGATCGATTTTGCTTAGCTTCAACATGATTCATTGATTTCTGGCTTTGTTTGTAATATAAACCGCGTAAGTGGATATTATTGAGCTTACACCCAATACCATCAGCGACACTTTTATACTAAACCACACTAAAACAACTGCGAGGCCAAGCCATATTGCACCCTTCAATACATATTGCCATTGAAACTTCAACTTTTTTAAGACAAGCCTTGGCATTAAGTCTACGGTAAGTAGTATCTGCCAAATTGCAACAGTGGACCATATAGCAGTTTCAACGCTGTGCTTCCACCAAACTATCGAGAATAAAAACGTAGAAACGGAAGCATAGTAAATCGTACAAGATTTAGATAATTCAATAAGGCGTTTCACCCGCTATAAAGTTCCCCGCAATTCCTGCTCGCGCTCAATGCTTTCGAACAATGCTTTAAAGTTTCCTGCACCGAAACCGCGAGCACCCATTCGCTGGATGATCTCATAGAAAAGCGTTGGTCGGTCTTCCACAGGTTTGGTGAATATCTGAAGCAGGTAGCCTTCCTCATCCGCATCGATCATGATGCCGAGTTTGGCCAATTCGTTGATGTCTTCCTTCATCATATCCATGTGCTTGCCCAAACGCTTCGGAATTTCATCATAATACGCTTCTGGAGGTGTTGAAAGGAACTCCACGCCACGACTTCTGAGGTCGGCCACGGTCTTAAGAATATCATCCGTAGCTAATGCCAAGTGCTGCACGCCTGGGCTTTCGTAGAAATCCAAGTATTCTTCGATCTGAGATTTTTTCTTGCCTTCAGCGGGCTCGTTGATCGGGAATTTGATTCGGCCATTCCCGTTGCTCATCACCTTACTCATCAGAGCCGAGTATTCGGTATGAATTTGCTTGTCATCGAAGGATAGGAAGTTCACAAAACCCATCACGTCCTCGTACCATTTCACCCATGTGTTCATTTCTCCCCAACCAACGTTACCGACCATATGGTCGATGTACTTCAGGCCAGTTGGAGCGGGGTTGTAATCCGATTTCCACTCTTTGTAACCAGGAAGGAATGTGCCATTATAATTCTTGCGCTCCACGAACATGTGAACCGTTTCTCCATAGGTGTAAATACCCGCACGGACAACTTCACCGTGTTCATCCTTTTCAACGGTTGGTTGCATGTATGGCTTGGCACCGCGCTTGGTCGTTTCCTTAAATGCAGCCCGTGCATCCTCAACCCATAAAGCCGTCACTTTCACGCCATCGCCATGCTTTTTCACGTGTTCCCCAATGGGAGATTCGCTGTTCAAAGCGGTGGTCAGCACCAATCTGATCTTGTCTTGCTTCAGCACATAGGAAGCCCGGTCTCTCACGCCCGTTTCCAATCCTGCGTAAGCAAGGCTCTGAAACCCGAAAGCCGTTTTATAAAAATGGGCGGCCTGCTTGGCGTTTCCTACATAAAATTCAACGTAATCGGTACCGAGAAGCGGAAGGAAATCCTGTGCTCCTTCAAAGATTTTCTCTAACCCGTACTCTACACTTTTTACTTCTGACATGATAATTAGCGAGTTTGATGATTAGCAAATTAGCAAATGAGATGGTCATTTGCCATTCAAGTTCTGTTTCGATGTTGCAACGATACTATTCAATATTTTCAGGATGACATTCAGTTCATTCAATAATTCGGTTGTGTCGGGATAGTGCTTTGACGCTTGACAGAGCAATAACCAATAATCCGTCTCATCGGCTTCCTTCAGCGCGATTTTCATCTTGTGAATGAAATCGGCTTTGCTTTCAGCATTTTGCGCTTCGCGAATGTTGGCTCCGATGGAGGTGCCACTTTTTAGCAATTGCTGACCAATGACGAATTTCTTTTTCTCAAAGAGGTCTTCGGTAAAATCAATGATGGAAAGAGCAAATTCAAACGATTTTTTGAGGATGGGATTATCTTGGTAATGACGACTTTGAGTGTATGGTACAGCAGGTTCAGAAACCATCTGCTCCGACCACTGTTTCAACAACTCGTTTCGTTCTTGTATCCACAATTTTTCCATCATTCAATCATTTGCTAATTCGCTAACTATCTCATTGACATGATTTAGCCACAGAAACACAGATTTACACAGAACAATTTCTCTGTGGAAATCTGTGCTTTCTGTGTTTCTGTGGCCAATAAATTTCCATTTGCTGATTCGCTAATGATCTCATTCTATCCAACTGTTCCAGTATTTCCCATCATCGATCTTCATCGCCTCTTCCGTTACCATCAACGGCTTGAAGGTGTCAACCATCACGGCCAATTCATCCGTTTTTACTTGTCCGATGGAACGTTCCATGGCACCCGGATGCGGTCCGTGTGGAATTCCTGCGGGATGCAATGAAATGTGCCCCGGACCAATGTCATTGCGGCTCATGAAATCGCCATCCACGTAATACAACACTTCATCACTGTCGATGTTGCTGTGGTTGTAGGGCGCAGGAATGGCCTGCGGATGATAATCGTACAAACGCGGGCAAAAGGAGCAGACCACAAAAGCACCTGTTTCGAACGTTTGGTGAACGGGCGGTGGCTGATGTACGCGGCCAGTTATCGGTTCAAAATCGTGGATGCTGAAAGCGTACGGATAATTGTAGCCATCCCAACCAACCACATCGAACGGATGCGTGGCGTAAACCAGTTCGTGCAGCATTCCCTGCTTCTTGATCTTCATCACGAAATCACCTTTCTCGTCATGCGTCTCCAAGTTTTCGGGTCTGCGGATGTCGCGTTCGCAGAATGGGGAATGCTCCAGCAGCTGCCCGAACCAATTACGATAACGCTTGGGCGTGTACATCGGATGATGACTTTCCACAATAAAGAGGCGGTTGTCTTCCGTGTCGAACTCGATCTGGTAGATCATCCCACGCGGAACGAGCAGATAATCACCATAACCGAATTTCAGATTTCCGACCAGCGTTCGTAGAACGCCTGCGCCTTTGTGGATGAAGATCATCTCATCGGCATCGGCATTCTTGTAGAAATAATCGCTCATGCTTTTGCGAGGCGCGGCCAGCACAATACTTACATCCGAATTGGTCAGAATGGTCTTCCGGCTTTTCAGATAATCATCCTCTGGTGTGGTTTTGAAACCATGCAACCGCAGCGAACGCATGTTATTCTCAACCGCAATTTTCGGCTTTACCGAAACAGGCTCTTTCAAACTCTTCACCTGTGTTGGCCGATGCACGTGATAGAGCAGACTCGACATACCATCGAACCCGATGGTGCCGAACAACTGCTCATAGTAATGCTCGCCTTTTTCGTTCTGGAAAACGGTGTGCCGCTTGTGCGGGATTTTCCCAAGTGTATGATAAATGGGCATGCGTTGCGTTTTGAGACCTCGAAGTTACGGATCAGTATTTGGCGCGTGAAATGATGATGGTCAGCACGGCATGGGGTTTGTCTCTTTGCAATTCGAGTAAATTAGCGCCTCGAATGAAAATCCGATTCCTTTTTGCATTTCTGTTGCTCGGCCTGGTTGGCCATGCGCAAGACATGGAGTATGCCCACGAGGTGCTGAACGAGCTGTGTTCGGATTACATGGCCGGGCGCGGCTATGTGGATGATGGCGACAATGCGGCTGCGTACTACATAGAGCAGGAGTTCAAGCACAATAACCTCTACGCGTGGGATTACAATTACTACCAGGAATTCAGTTTTCCGGTGAATACGTTTCCCGGAAAAGTAGAGGTGGAAGTGGATGGTCAGCCGCTGGAAGTCGGCAAGGCATTCATTGTGGAGGCGGATGCGCCATCCATCAAAGGAAAGTATGAGTTGACCTATGTATCGAAGTTGCCAGAGATCGCGCCTTCGGGAAGAGTGGTTGACAGTTTGACAAGCTACAAAGGCGTGGTTGTGCTGGCAGACAGTCTTTTGAGCAATTTGCCACCGCCTATTCGGACATCAGTTCTGAAAGGAATGAAGAAGGCTGGCGCGAAAGGAATTGTCCGCATTGCGGAAGAGAAACTGACGTGGAGCGTGGCGAAACAACAGGCACCGCTGGCCCAGATAACCGTGCTAAAGAACAAGTGGCCAAAGGATGCGAAGGAGATCTCATTTCATGTTGAGGCGCATTTGGAGAAGCGACATCGCACACAGAATGTGATCGCCTACGTGGAAGGCAGCGAATACCCGGATAGTTTTCTGGTGTTCACCGCGCATTACGACCATTTGGGCAAAATGGGCAAGGAGGCCATTTTCCGCGGAGCGAATGACAATGCAAGTGGCGTGACCATGCTGCTCAACTTGGCCAAGTATTATGCAATGCCTGAGAATCAGCCGCGCTATTCGATGGCATTTATTGCTTTCGCTGGCGAGGAGATCGGGTTGGAAGGTTCGTTCTACTACGTGGAACACCCGGTTTTTCCGCTTTCGAGCATCCGCTTTTTGGTGAATTTGGATATTCTCGGAACAGGCGATGAAGGCATTACGGTGGTGAACGGTGCGGTGCATGAAGAGGAATTCGATTGGCTGAAAGAGTTGAACGAACAGCACCAATATCTACCGTTGGTCAAGAAGCGGGGCAAGGCCGCCATTTCGGACCATTACCCATTTTCGGAGGCGGGAGTTCCCTGCCTGTACATTTATACAATGGGCGGCATCAAGGCGTATCATGATGTGTATGACGTACCCGAAACATTGCCGCTGACCAAGTTCCCGGAAGTGTTCCGTTTGCTCACCGATTTCGTAGATAAGTTCTGATGGGCACGCTTTATATCGTTCCCACCCCTATCGGCAATTTGGAGGACATGACCTTCCGGGCCATCAAGATTTTGAAGGAGGTTGATCAGATTTTGGCGGAGGACACACGCACTTCGGGTAAGCTCATGAAACACTTCGAGATCGGAACACCGATGAGTTCGTTTCATCTCAATAATGAGCACAAAGTTGTTTCCCGTTGGGTGAATGAGTTGGAGACAGGAAAGAACATTGCGCTGATAAGCGATGCTGGAACGCCTGCTATTTCTGATCCAGGTTTTCTGCTCGTTCGCGAAGCCGTGAAACAGGGAATTGAGGTAATTACACTTCCAGGAGCGACCGCATTCGTTCCTGCGTTGGTCAACAGCGGTTTGCCCTGCGAGAAGTTCCATTACGAAGGATTTCTGCCTCACAAAAAAGGGCGCCAGACCCGAATTGCGGAGTTGGTGGAAAAGGACGTTACAAGCGTTCTGTACGAAAGTCCGCACCGCCTTTTGAAGACACTCGGACAATTGTTGGAAGCCGCAGGTGAAGAACGATTGGTTTCCGTTTCACGGGAGATAAGCAAACTCCACGAAGAGACCATTCGCGGAACCATTCCAGAAGTGATCAATCATTTCGAGAACAATCCGATCAAAGGGGAGTTTGTGATTGTGTTGCAAGGCAAATAGTTCCACGTCATTGCGAGCTAAGCGTGGCAATCTCATCGAGGAGATTGCTTCGGTCGTACCTCCTTCGCATTGTAAAAGTCAACTAATTCGGTAATGATTTTCTAAAGTTAAGAGGTATGTCATTTATTCCTTGATGATGCCTCATTTCGTTGTAGTAAAAGAGATATTGTAGGAGCTCATCCTTCAGTTCCTCAACGGTGTCATAGTGT